>JBJEDD010000102.1:0-11901 GCA_051871715.1 Muribaculaceae bacterium
TATTTTACAATATATTAACATAAGAGGGCATATCGAATTTTGATACACCCTCTTCCTTTATCGGTTCCTTTCCAATTCTTTCCAATTCTTTATATATTGGAAAGGATTACTTGACGGTTGGTTCGACTGTTTCTTCAAAACGAGCACTTCTCATGTAGCCCTTCTTGACCTTATTGAAAGCAAATTCATCAATTAGACCGCGGTCAACAAGTCCCATAATGTCGCCCTTGGCTGTAGTAGCGCTAATGAAGAATTTGGTTTGAATATCCTTGACAGTAATGACTTCTTTTGGGTTGTCAACAAACATTTTGATAATCTGAGCTTGACGGTCGTTAATGTCGCCCAACTGCAGGAATGTATTTGCAGCCTTCTTTTCTTCTTGTTTCCTACGTAGATAGCCTTGAAGCTGTTTGAACGAAAGATCTAATACACGCAGATTGTATGCTACGAAATAGCCAATATCATTATTGTCTGCTTCGGTACACAGAAAAGACTTCTCATATGATTTCTTTGATTTGGCGATAACCCTTGAAATAGAAAGGTATTCCATCAGCCAATACTTCTGTTTCAGCATATACCAATAAAATAGTGCTCGTGCAGTCCTCCCGTTTCCATCAGCAAATGGGTGCATGTAGGCAATCATAAAATGAATGATAATGCCACGTATGATAGGGTGTATAAAGACCTTCGATTCCTTTCGTTAAAGAATTCGCAGAGATCTTTCACAAATGAAGGAATTTCGGTATAAGATGGGGGACGATGAACTATCTCGTGGGTGATACCGTTCTCTACTACCACATCGTCATTTGTACGAAACCTACCCGCATCTCTAGGGTTCGCCAATGTATTTTCAGTCATCAATTGATGAATATGTTGTAATAGTTCTACGGTCAAAGGAGTGTCTTGATTTTGTACCACAAATTGGATAGTTTGATAATTGTTGACAATCATCTGTTGTGACTTGTCTTTGGGGGTCATTTTCTTGCGAAGCATCTCCTTTGCCGCTTGTCGAGTAGTTGCAGCGCCTTCCATTTGACTGGAGAAAATAGCCTCTTCCATCAATGAACTAATCAGATAGCGCTCCTTGTTGTCACCAGGAATGATGGAATTTGTGCCCCAGAAGCCACCAAAGTTCATATCAAACTCATGGCACATGCGTTGCATATGGTTTGTAATGCTAAGAACAATATTATATCGAGACCATACCCGAATCAAGTTTTTGGTTCTGGATGCTTTTACGTATGTCCATAATTTCTTGTGAGAACACCCTTTAGGACATTTCTTGTACTTAACGGTATCCCAATACTCATATTCTTCATTGATTTTTTCTACTAATGAAGCAATATTTTCACCCGGAGGTGAGACCAAAGAGTCAAGTATTTCCAGCGATTCTATTCTGGGTGGGGTTTCTATTGTACTCATCTTTTTATTTTGTTTGCCACAAAGGTAGGAATTTTTTTCCAGTCTTGAAAGAATTGGAAAGAATTGGAAAGAATTATCTATTTATTTTCGTTAAGTCTATATGCTCATCTCGATAGAGAACATATGTTAGACTCTTCGTTTTCACTATCTGTTATTGGGACTTGTGAGATTTGAAAAAAAGTGTTAACTTTGCGCCGAAATTTTTTAACAATAGATAGTTTTTTTGATTTAAAGAATGAATTTTGCAATTGTCGGGGCCGGCGGAGCTGTCGGCCGTGAAATTTTGAAAGTCCTCGAGGGGGGTGCCCTCCCCGTCGGCAATTTGCGCTTGTTCGGCTCGGAGCGTAGCGCGGGCTGCACATTAACTTTTCAAGGTAAAGAAATTGTAGTAGAAGAACTTACGCACGCGAGTGATTTCAGCGGAGTAGACTTTGCCCTGGTATCTGCCGGCGCGAGCGTTTCGCGCGAGTATGCTTCGGTGATTACCGCCCACGGCACGGTGATGGTGGATAATTCGAGCGCCTTCCGCATGGACGAGGATGTGCCCCTGGTGGTGCCCGAAGTCAATGGCGCCGATGCTCTCAACGCGCCGCGCAATATTATCGCCAATCCCAATTGCACCACTATACAAATGGTGGTGGCTCTCAACCCCTTGCACCGCATATCGCCGCTGCGTCGCGTGCATGTGGCTACTTATCAGGCTGCCAGTGGCGCAGGTGCCGCCGCGATGGCTGAATTGGAGCAACAATTTACAGATATAGCCGCCGGTCGCACTCCCGTGGTCGAGCGTTTCTCGGCTCAATTGGCTTATAATGTGATTCCGCAAATCGACGTCTTCACTGACAACGACTACACTCGCGAGGAGATGAAAATGTATCACGAGACCAAGAAGATAATGCACGATGACAATATCGAGGTGTCAGCCACATGTGTGCGTGTGCCTGTGATGCGCGCCCACTCCGAGGCGATATGGGTCGAGAGCGAAGAGCCTATCAGCGTCGAGCAGGCTCGCGCGGCTTTTGCCTCGGCGCCCGGTGTGGTCCTCGCCGACGACCCCGCCGCTCGGGTATATCCCATGCCCCTGGATATTGCCGGTACAGATCCCGTATTCGTGGGGCGTGTACGTACCGATATCAGTGGCAAGGGCTTGTCATTCTGGGCAGTAGCCGACCAGTTGCGCAAGGGTGCAGCCCTCAATGCCGTGCAAATCGTGCAATATATCATCGCTCACCGTTAAGGCGAGCGATACACCTTAATATATATTAGCCATGTTAGCAACAGCCATAGTCACCGAGCCCATCACGATATTTTTCATCGTGCTGTCTATCATCTTGCTGGCGCCGCTGTTGCTCAATCGCTTGAAGGTGCCTCACATCATCGGCATGATTGCCGCAGGTGTGGTCATCGGTCCCTATGGCTGTAATGTGCTGAGCGCCGACTCCAGTTTTGCCGTCTTCGGGCAGGTAGGCTTGCTCTACTTGATGTTCCTTGCCGGCTTGGAGATCGATATGTTCCACTTGCGGCTCAATCTGCGTCGCGGCTTGTGGTTTGGCATCCTCACCTTGATGATACCCCTGATTATGGGCGTGGTGTCGAGCGTGTGGTTGTTGAATATCGACCTCAACGCCTCGTTGCTGCTCGGCGCGATGTATGCCGCCCACACCTTGATTGCATATCCGGTGGTGGCTCGTTACGGCATCACCAAGTCGCCGGCTGTGATTGTTGCCGTGGTGGGTACCATCATTGCCGTGGTAGGCTCTTTGTTTATCATCGCCGCGGCGGTGACCATTCACCACAATGGAGGCTTCTATCCGAGTGATATCGCCAAGTTGTTGCTGACGATGTTGGCATGGCTGGCGGCTATCCTCATTGTATATCCGCGCCTCACGCGCTGGTTTTTCAAGCACTACAACGACCGCGTCACACAATATGTATTCGTGATGGCGCTGGTGTGCTTTGCAGCATGGAGTGCCGAGATGATAGGCTTGGAGGGTATCCTTGGAGCCTTCCTCGCCGGACTGGTGCTCAATCGCTATGTGCCGCCGGCATCGCCGTTGATGTCGTCGATTGAGTTTGTGGGCAACGCGCTTTTCATCCCATACTTCCTCATCAGTGTGGGTATGATGATAAACCTCGGTGTGGTAGCCAATTGGGACACCCTGGGCATCGCGGGTGTGATGCTCGTGGTGGCTATGCTCTCCAAGTGGATACCCGCCTATATCGTGCAGCGAGCCAATGGCTACGACAAGCCCTCGCGCAAGGTGCTCTTCGGGCTCACAGCCGCCCACACGGCGGTGGCTCTTGCCGTGGTGACCCTCGGCAATCAAATGGGCATCCTCAGCGACGTGGTCCTCAACGCCACCATCTTGGTTATCCTCATCACCTGTGGCGCCGCCCCGGTGATTACTGCCACGGGCGCTCCCAAGGTCAAGATTAGCATGCAGAGCGAGTCGGATGTGATACGTCACACTCGCACCAACAACACCCTTATCGCAGTGTCCAACCCCTTGACTGCTCCCTCGCTCGCCGAGTTGAGCGTGCTGATGCGCAACGACCGCGGCACTCATCGCTTCTATGCCCTGCATGTGCGCAACGACGACTCGCCCACTGCCAAGGAGATCTCGCATCGCTCGCTGTCGCTGGCTTCCAATGCCGCCGCGCTCGCCAATGTCGAGGTCACCGAGATTGACCGCTACGACCTCAATACCGTCACCGGCATTCTCAATGCACTGCCCGAGCGCGACATCACCGAGGTGGTCATCGGCATGCACCGTCGCTCAACGGTCATCGACTCGTTCTACGGCGTCAAGATCGAGCAACTGTTGCGCGCCACCAATCGCATGGTGATTATTTCGCGCATATTCATCTCCATCAACACTGTCGCCCGCATCGTGGTCACCGTGCCGCATTCGGCACAGTACGAGACCGGTTTCTCGCGATGGGTGCGTGCTATCGCTCGCCTCACTCGCCAATTGGGCTGCCGGGTCATCTTCTGTTGCCACAGCGATATCCAGCCGCTCATTCGCGGTCTTATTTATCACGAGAACTTCGGCATCCGTTGCGAATTTCGCACCATCGACTCGCACGACAGTATGATTTTGCTCAGTGGCAGAGTACGTGAGGACGACCTGTTGGTGGTCATCAGTGCGCGACCCAATTCTGTGTCTCACTCCGACGAGGTCACCGAGATGCCCGCCCTGTTGCAGCGCAATTTCTCGCATAACAACTTGATTGTCATCTTCCCCGAGCAGTTTGGCGAGGAGCCGGTATTGCCCACATCGTTCACCGACCCCTTGGCTGCCGATTTCACTACTCAGCCCTCGCCGCTTATGGAGGCTATCCGCGAGGCTAAGCGCCATGTCCGCGAGTTCTTCGGCAAATTCCTCAGCTGATTTAGAAGTTGTATCTTATACCGGTCGAGATTACGCCCTTGCCTTGGGGATTGGCATTCAAACTAAAATCATACGAAACGCGGAAGCGAAAATCCCCCAAGGAATATCCGACACCAAACTGCCAAAATGCCGAGCCAAAACATTCAGTGTAAGGCTCTACTGCTTTTGATTCGTGGCGGTAAACCCAGCGTCCGTATGCACCGGTAAATACATCGAATCCCTTGCCAAGGCGATAGCCAATGTTGCCTACAGTCATGAAGCCCCAAAAATCATAACTCGATGGGGCGGGACCCGTGCCACCAACAATCAACTCTGATTGTGTATGGCTATACACTCCGGCAATTTCGGCTGTCGCAAATATCTTAGGGGTAATATTATATGTGTAACCGACATTTAATGCAATATCACGATATGCCCAATAATACTGATATTCTTGATATTCCAAGGTTATCGGCACTGTGATACCGACATTAAAACCATTCTTGACTTCTTGAGCCTGTGCAACAATCCCGATTATTGCAGCCATCACAGCAATTACTGTCTTTTTCATAATATTTGTCTATTTAGTTTGTTAGATTACTTGGAGCAAAGATACGGCAGAACGCTCGCAGATCGCTTGTTTTTTTGTTAAAAAGCGTTAATTTAATAGAACTTTAACAGAAAGAAGGAGGCTGTGCCTATTTTGACACAGCCTGCCGCTATGAAAATGCTGTTATTCAGTTATTTGCGTACTTTTTGACCGTTGATGATAAAGATGCCATCGTGGGCTTGGTCGGCAGATATGCGCAAGCCACCGAGGGTGTAAATTACCGGGGCTTGGAGCATGTCGACTTCGATGTCAATGGCGCTGTCTTGACCGGTGGTGACCTTTATCTCGTCGAGGTAAGCGCGTTGCTTGGCAGAGGACGATGACTCAGTGGAGAAGCAAATTTGACCTTCGCCATTTAAGCCGATTATCTTTATTTCATACGACTGATTGGCGAGGATGGTTTCACCTTCGACGGTAGCCGGTAATTCGATATCGATGGTTGAGCCGGCTTGTTCGGCGTACTGTAGGCTGCCCTCACCGATGAGTTGAATGTGAAGCGTAGTTGCATCGCCCAACTGAGCGGCGGCATTGAAGGAGAGGGTTGCGGCTTCGCCCGCAAGGGTGAAGGCGGGAGTGGTGATAGCGCCGGGGTTCTTCTTGGTGGCGATGCGCACACATTGTTTGCAGATTGCTACTTTGACAAAATCGCCCCAGCCCTGCGTGTTGTCGAGCAAAGATGCATCGACGAGGTCTTCGGCGCCGACTTCCACGGTGCCGTCGGCTGAGTTGTCGAAGTAGCCGTCGTTGCCGCCATTTCCTTGGAGGTTATTGAATGATTCGTAGAACACCACTTCGGCGTGTGCTCCTATGGCAAATGCTGCCATAATCATGATGGAAGTAAAAATTCTTTTCATACCTAAGTTATTGATTACCATTTAATTTCAGTTGTTTTCTCTGCATTGTTGTTTGATGCTCCGGGGGTGAGTTCGATCATATACCACGCTCCCGAGCCATCGGGGCATCTGCCATAGGCCTGCTTGGTATTTTCGCCATTATACACAGGGTCGGTTTCGTCCCACACTTGACCTTTTGCTTGGCTTGGGTTGATGAAAGTGTCAACAATCTTGCCGTCGGGAGCCAGGAGGTCAAAGCGGAGCGACTTTTTGGCAGAGAGACCGGCAGTGAAGCCACCCGAGTAGTCGGTTGCATCGGAGTTGAGCACCAGGAAGCCGTGGGCAGGAATTTCAGTGTTTTCGGGAGCCACATATACCAATTCGTCGCCGTTCTTGATGATTTGCATGCCGGCGATATTGACCGTTGCTTCAGAGGTGTTATACAGCTCGATGAATTTTTGAGGCTTGTTGCCGTTGAGCTCGTTGAGACGAATGGCGGCAGTGCCTGTAGGTCCTTCATCGGGTGTAGGATCGGGTTCCGGCTCAGGGTCAGGAGTAGGTTCTTCGGTGGGCCATATAGGCTCATCGTCGGTTTTGCAACCGGTGGTAAAGGTAGCCATCAGTGCTGCTACCATGAGTGTATATGCTATTGCTTTCATTTGTTAACAGTTTTAGAATGAGATTATTGCTCGCATTTGGAAGATGCTGAAGTCAATGCCGTCGGGACGTACTTCGCTCAATTTTTTGCCGTTGCAGGTTATTTGACCCTTGCTGTCGGCATACTTGTCGTTGTTCATGAAGGTGTAATTGAGACCAAGGGCCACATTGGCGGTGGGGTACCAGTTGAGGGCTGCCGACCAGGCTGTGGCTTTGCCGCCGGTGATGTACGCACGGCTATCGTGCCAGTCGTTCATGTTGATGTTGCTCACGCGAGCGGCGATTTCAAGGTTGCCTCCGCGACGGTTTACGGTCATCGGACCAAACTCGGCATCATCGGGTGAGTAGCGACGGTTGCTGCCCAGAATCATATAGGATGCTTGGGCATACCAGCCGTTGAATTGGGCGTTGCGCAGTGAGATTTGCTTCATATTCTCGTAGCCGTGGCGAGCGATGGTGTTGAAGATATATTCGCCATAAGCCAAGAATTTGTCGTAGCGGAAGCCGAGTTCCCAACCGAGGGTTGTGTAGTTGTCAACGTTTGCTACTTCGGCTTGAACGAAGCGGCGGTGATCCACGCGACTCTCGGGCAGAGTGCGGAAGAGCACGGTGTGGTCGTCGGCGCCATCGCCGGCAGGGCGGCGATAGTTGGCATAGCCGCCGATGTGGATGGTCATTTGGTCGTTGTTGATGGGTGAGAATGTAGCACGTCCGGCTACTGCCCAGCCATCCGAGCCTCGGTTGCGCTCTTTCTGTAGGATGTCGACGCTACGACCGAATACGCCTGCCGATGCCCACCAGCCGCGTCCCCAGCCGGTGCCGCTCAAGCCTAAGCAGCGTCCATCGGCAAATGCCTCAACGGGCATCGGGCGCTCTGCCATATTGATATATTTAGAACTCGTGAGGCGTTCCATGCTCATAGGCACTTTGAAGTTACCGAAGCGCACGTTCCAGTGGTCGTTGAACTTATAGCCGAGGAACATATCCTTGATTTCCACCTCGTTGTAAGCAAAGTCAACGTCGAGTTCGGCAAACCAATTGTCGAGTTCGGCTTTGATACCGAGGCGAGCGCGGCGAACAATCACGCCATCGCTGAAGCGAAAATGTGTGTCGTCGTTCTCCAGGTCTTTGTTGACTTTTGAGGTGAGACCATCGACACTCTCGGTGGGCGAATAAATGGCGGCTTCAAGGTTCACACGGTTGTCCATCCACAGATGGAAGCGTCCGTCGTTGGAGCGGAAATGAAGCTTTCCTTTTTGGAAATAAACCCGTGCCGGGCTGACTGTATCCACCGCATTAATATCTTGCGCTTGAACGCTCATGGCGCATACAGCCATCATTGCAAATAGAAATCTTTTTATCATAATGATGATGTCTTTTAAATCGGTGGCAAAGTTGGCACAATTACATTTCAAAAGTGTTTCACTTTTGTTTCCTTTTGGTTAAGATTACTCGAAATACCTCCAAATCCAAAAATATTTAAATATTTAAGGAATGTAATCCAAAAATCTTCAAAGAAATTTGGATTTGCACTGAATAATGCCTAATTTTGCAACGAAGAAGAAAAACAAACATATGTATACGAGATTAATTCAAAATATACTTAGCAGTCGAATGGGTGATGGCAAGGCGATCATCCTGTATGGACCGCGCCAGGTGGGCAAGACCACTGTGCTGAAAATGTTGCTTGCCGGTCGCAATGATGTCCTGTGGCTCAATGGCGATGAGCCTGATGTGCGTGCTATGTTTGAGGATATTACCTCAACGCGACTGCGCAGCCTGATAGGTTCGCGCCGTGTTGTGGTTGTGGATGAAGCTCAGCGTATTAATAGCATAGGTCTATGCCTCAAGTTAATAACCGATAATATGCCTGATGTTCAGTTGATTGCGACCGGTAGTTCTTCATTCGCCCTCGCCAATGGCATCCGAGAGCCTCTTACAGGGCGCAAACGCGAGTTTCAGTTGTTCCCACTGTCATTTGAGGAATTGCAATTATCCAACGGACTTCTCGAGGAAAAGCGCCTGTTGCCTCATCGAATGGTTTATGGGGCTTATCCCGATGTGCTCAATCACGCCGGTGAAGAGCAAGAGGTGCTTGCCGAGTTGGCTGACAGTTATTTGTATAGGGATATTTTGCAACTCGATCGTATAAAGAAGAGCGATCGGCTGGTGAAGTTGCTCCAAGCCTTGTCTTATCAAATAGGCTCAATGGTCTCTTACAATGAGCTGGCGCAATTGTGTGGGCTCGACCCCAAGACTGTTGAGTCGTATGTGCAATTGCTTGAGCAATCTTTTATTATCTTCAGGTTGGGCTCTTATAGCCGTAACTTGCGCAATGAGTTGAAATTCTCACGCAAAATTTACTTTTGGGACTGTGGTATCCGCAATGCGGTTATAGGTAATTATCAGCAGGCAGAGATGCGTATGGATGTCGGAGCTCTCTTTGAGAACTATGTGATTGCCGAGCGAATGAAGTCGCTGAGATATGCCAAATCTCATGCGCAAAACTATTTTTGGCGCACAATTGCCAAGCAGGAGGTCGATTATATCGAGGAGAAGGACACTCTACTCTCTGCATATGAGTTCAAGTGGAATGTCAAGAAGCATCCAAGCGCTCCATCAGCCTTTGTGACCGCTTATCCTGCATCCTCATTCCGCGTTGTTACGCCGGAGAATTATGATGAATTTGTGATGCTGAATTGTTAAACTTATGAGGCGGTTGATTGTCTTATAATAATAAATGTGTAATGTTATGGAGAAGAACAAACAAGTGATTGCCGCGGCATTGATAGCCGTAGGTATTGCGATTTTAGGTCTGTGTATCCGCAGCGCCTTCGGTAGTATGTCAGATAGCCAGCGCGTAGTGACTGTCAAAGGCTTGGCAGAGCGCGAAGTCAAGGCTGATAAGGTGATTTGGCCTATCGTATTCAAGGAATTGGGCGACAACTTGCCGGCTCTCTATGCCACTGTTGCCGAGAAAAACAAGATTGTGGAGAAGATGCTCACCGATAGCGGTATCACCGCCGATGAGATTACTACCAGTGTGCAAGTTAATGATATACAAGCCGATGCATACAATGCCGAACGCAGTGTATATCGCTATCGCATGCTGTCGATAGTCACGGTCAACACCACCAAGGTGGAGACTGTCCTACAATTGCTCAAGCGTCAAAGCGAACTTATCGAGCAAGGTGTGGCTGTCACTGTGGGCGATTATAGCACGCCGTCGATACAGTTTGATTTCACCGGGCTCAACGATATCAAGCCCGATATGATTAAGGAAGCCACCCAGAATGCTCGTGCCGCCGCTGAGCAATTTGCCTCGGACTCGGAGAGCAACCTCGGCAAAATCAAAACGGCTTATCAAGGTCAATTCACTATCGACGACCGCGACCAGACGACTCCCTATATCAAGAATGTGCGTGTAGTGACCACAATCCAATATATGCTCGAGGATTGATATGAGTGTATTGGAGATATGCCTGCTGGTGGCTGTCGTGGCATTGGCAGTGGCACTAATCGTAGTGTGGGTGAGCGCCCGCAGAGAGCGTGCCCGCAAGGATACGGCTCGCGCCGACATTGAGGCTGTATTGGCGCCCGTGAAGACCTCAATTGACATCTTCACGCGCGATTTCAAGGCTTGCTATGACAGCGAACATGCCGACCGCGCAGTCCTCAAGCAGGGCATTGATTCTCTTGCTCAACTCAACCGCCTCGTCGGCGAGGAGACTCGCCGGCTCACTCACGCTCTCAAGGGTGACAAGGGCTTCCAAGGGCAGTGGGGCGAGATGATACTCGCCAATGTGCTTGAGCACTCGGGCTTGGAGCGCGGGCGCTGGTTGGTGTATCAATATAGCCATACCGACGACGAGGGACGCCGATTGCGTCCCGATGCGGTCATCACATGCCCGCATGATCGCAAGATTATCATTGACTCGAAGTGCTCGCTCACGGCTTATATGCGCTGGGCGGCAGCCGATACCGATGAAGAGCGGGCACTTGCCGCTAAGGCACATGTGGCTGCTATCGATACGCATATCAAGACTTTGGCATCTAAGGCTTATCAAGATAGCATCGACGGTGATAACCTCGGTTTTGTCATCATGTTTATGCCTAACGAGGGTGCATTCATCACCGCGATGCACACTGATGAAAATCTGTGGCAACGCGCCTATGATGCACGAGTCATTATCGCCTCACCGGTCCACTTGGTGGCTGTTATCAAGATTATTGAGCAGATGTGGGTGACCGACGACCGCAACACCAATGCGCAACGCATCGCCGAGGAGGCTGTGAATATGCTCGACAAACTCACTGCCGCCTTTGAGGACTTGGAGGCTGTGGGTAGGCAATTGGATAGGGCGCGCGATGCCTACGATGCGGCTATCAACAAGTTGCGCACCGGCAAGGGGAATGTCGCGCGGCGCATATCCAATATGGCGGCTTTGGGCGCCAAGCCCTCGCGCCAGGTGCCGGCTAAGTTTCGCGATGTAGATGATTAACAGGGCGTTGCGGTGACGAGCAGTCGCCCCTCGTCGGTCCCGATGGCAAAGAGGCGCTCCTCGCCATCGCGCACTCGTAGTTTGGCTCGCAATGCCTCGGCGCTCATGTCGAAGTTGCGCACTGTGACGCTCACGCGTGGGTGACTGGCAGCATAGCGCCTGATGCTCTTTGATGCAAATTCCTGAATATCAGTGATTAAGAAGGCTCGCCCCGGAAAATTGGCGGGAACGCTGTCGCTATGCCACAGGTGGGTGTTGGCACTGATTGACTGCAAGCCATAACGTGCTGATAGCAAGCGGAATGCCCCGGCTTTCATAACCGCCGGATATGGCTCGAGAATGTAATTGCCTACCTCCGGCAGCCCATAGCGAGGGGCCGTGGCGGCTTCCTCACTGCGTGTGAAGTAGAAGCGGCTGATGCCCTCGCCTGTGAGGGTAACTGCACTGATGACCGGCTCGGCAACTTCGGCACCGAAGTCGATCACCACGTCCAGTTCTTTACATTC
>JBJEDD010000103.1:0-11854 GCA_051871715.1 Muribaculaceae bacterium
CGTAACGGGGTTTTTCCAATTATACCTGAGGCGCACGCCCGACTCTACCTTGTTGACGTTCTGACCGCCGGCGCCACCCGAGCGGAAAGTATCCCACGAGACACAAGCGGGGTCGACACGCACCTCGATGGTATCATCGACCAAGGGGGTAACAAACACCGAGGCAAACGAAGTCATGCGCTTGCCTTGAGCATTATATGGCGATACGCGCACCAAGCGATGCACGCCGTTTTCGCTCTTGAGATATCCGTAGGCATAGTCGCCTTCAATATTGATTGTAGTCGACTTGATGCCGGCTTCGTCGCCGTCGAGCAGATTGGCGATAGATGTCTTGTAGCCGTTCTTCTCGCACCAACGCAGATACATACGCATAAGCATAGACGCCCAATCCTGTGCTTCGGTACCACCGGCGCCGGCATTGATTTTGAGAACAACACCGAGCTTATCCTCCTCGCGACGCAACATGTTGCGCAACTCCAAAGCCTCGATTTTGCTCATAGCATCGGCATACAACGCATCTACCTCGGATTCATCGATAATACCTTCCTTGACAAACTCTACACCGGTAGCCAACTCGTCGACTGCCGCTTCGACTTCTTTGTAGCCGTCTATCCAGGCTTGTATATCTTTGATCTTTTTCATCTGCTTCTGGGCTTCCTCGGGATGCTCCCAGAAGTCGGGTACATGAGTACGTAACTCCTCTTCTTCTACTTCAATTTGCTTGCTGTCGATGTCAAAGATACCTCCTCAGCGCCAACTTGCGCTCAAAAGTCTCTTTTAATTGTTCCTGTGTAATCATTTGACTATTAATTTACTATGTTATTTACTATGTTATTACGTGCAAAGGTACGAAAAAACACCGACGCCCGCAAATTCAACACCTGCTGATTGTAAATCCAAATTATCAATGTGCTTTTACGATTAGATTGCGGTGCAAAATTACAATACTATTTTTAATTATACAAATATTTTTGTAAAAATTTTTACATCAACATATCTTTCACCTCGACGGAACCAGAAGGGGAGTGTAGCGACCTCGGCAAATCCGGTGGATATAAACAGAGCGAGCGAGGCGACATTATCGGCAGCGACTTGCGCCCACAACTGCTTCATATGCAGAGTGTTATGGCAATATTCCGACAGCAAACCGACAGCCTCGGCAGCAAAGCCACAACGGCGATATTCCTCGGCAATATATATGCCGATGCCGGCTCGGCGGTGTGTAGGGTCAAATTCCACAAGGTCTATGTGCCCGATAGTAGCGCCCGTGACCGCATAGTCAATCATCAAGCGCAACTCGCGACGGCTATATATATCAGCCTTATAATCATGCACATAAGTCCACACAGCGAGGCGCGATAGCGGCTCATTGAGCGTGTCGGGGGCATCATTTTCCCATAGGTAGAGCGCATCGACATCGTCGGACTCGGGGGCGCGCAGTATCACACGGGCGTTTTGTATCATAGTCATTCAAAGGGGCGACGGTCGACAATCGAGCGACCGAGGGTTAATTCGTCGGTATATTCGAGTTCGTTGCCCACGGCAACGCCACGCGCCAATCGCGAAATGGTAGGGCAATCGGCAACGGCGCTGCGCAGGCGGCGATTGATATAAAAAGCAGTGGTGTCGCCGTCCATGGTGGGGCTGAGTGCAAGGATAACCTCACTGATTCCACCGGCAGCGACGCGATTGATGAGCGAGTCTATCTCAATATCGCCGGGTCCGATGCCATCGATGGGCGATATGAGCCCGCCGAGCACATGGTAAAGCCCGGAATATGAGGCTGTATGCTCGATACACACCACATCCTTGACGTTCTCGACCACGCAGATTAGACGGCGGTCGCGTGAGGCGTTGGCACAGATGTCGCACACCTCGGTCTCGGAAATATTGTGGCACACCGAGCAATAACGAATGCCATGGCGCATATTGATGATAGCATTGCCCAGAGCATCGCTCTCGGCAACATCGCGGCGCAGGAGGTATAAGGCGAGGCGCAGGGCAGTCTTGCGCCCTACCCCGGGAAGGCGCGAGAGTTCGTTGACGGCGCTCTCCAATAGTGATGATGTAAATTCTTGTTCCATAATTAATTAGCCGTTTGGCGACGGAGTCGCACGACAGCCTTCCAGTAAGGGAATTGCAAGGTGAGTAAATCGCCCTCGATGACGGCTCCGCAGTCGTCACCCACCGGGAGCCCGGACGGCTGGAGCCAATAGAGGTCGAATGTGGCGGGGAGCGGCGTGGTCAATAGTCGCCCCTTGAGGCGTAGAGGCTGCCACGAGTCGTCGGCTGCTTCGGCGCCACCAATATATATAATGTCATAGCCGTTATCGGCAGCCACGGTAGCCACGAGGTAGTGCCCGCCCAAACCGGCACGCACCGGGTCGGTGTTGCGGTCGAAGTAGGTCCACAGCCCCTCACAAGGGTCCTTTGACTCTGCAAGATAGGCTTTTAGGTCCTCGAGCGAGCCAAAAGATGAATATTGTGCTGCGGGGATAGTTGTCGCTAACACTTCGCTGCGGAGTAAGCGCGAGCCGTCATTAGCAAGTGCCATAAAACGACACGGACCGGCGGCATCAAAGGGGACAGCGACCTCGTCAATGGGCATGGCAACGCCAACACGAACCGTGGCAATATCCTCATACACGGTGAGTCGCAGCGAGCAACCACGGGTAAGCACATCGCCGCTAACGTTAAGGGTGCGACTCTGTTTTTGTTCCTTTCCGGCGACACACTCGCCCCAAGCGAAGTCGATGACATTGTCCCAATCCTCCGACGCGCTATAGCAGTCGAAGACGAAGCGAGCAAAGCGATAAGTGACTGAGTCACAGACATTCCAACGCAACTCACTGGTGTGAGTGCCTCGCGAGCGTGGCTGCACCCTGAAGTGGACGTCGGCGCTATAGATATCCTCGGCAACTATCGTGTCGAGGAACACCTCGGCATTAGCGCCAAAGGCAAGGCATAACAGCGTAATTATCAGTGATATACGTTTCATTTACCTATAAGAGCGCCTACGCGCCGACAAAACTCCTCGGCGCCTACGTTGTAAGGAATGTAATTCAATGTAAAGCCGCGACGCTCCATGCCGCGGAACCATGTCATCTGCCGCTTGGCAAACTGATGAATAGCAATCTCGAGCGAAGCCACCATATCGTCGTAGGAGCGCTCGCCGATGACATATTCAGTGATGAATTTGTATTCAAGTCCGTAATATATAAGGTCTTGCGGGTCGATACCCGAAGCAATGAGGGCACGGACCTCGTCGACCATACCCGCCTCGAGGCGCGAGCGCAAGCGTGCCGAGATGCGGCTGCGGCGCTCCTCGCGCGAGATGTCGACACACACTGTCACGGCGCCCTCCACGGGGTGAGGCACCGCATGGATAGCCTCATCGGGGTGTTCTTGGTAATACGCAGCAATCTCAATAGCACGAATGGCACGCTGGCAGGTGTCGATATCGGTGCGATTGTGCAGCGACTTCATCGTTGCCAACAACGCCGCCAACTCGTCGAGCGACTTGCCGGCGAGAGATGCTCGCAGAGCAGGATTCGGGGGCACCTCGGGCATGCGCAAACCGTTGAGCAGCGCCTCGACATACAACCCGGTGCCGCCACACACGATGGGCAGGCGACCGCGGCGACGGATATCGTCGATTACCTCGTTGGCATCACGCAAGAACTGATAGAGGTTGTACTTGTGCCCGGCAGGCACCACGTCGAGCAAGTGCACCGGCGTGTCGCCATACTCCTCGATGTCCTTGCCGGTACCGATATCCATGCCACGATATACTTGGCGCGAGTCGGCGCTGATGATTTCGCCGTCGAAGGCACGCGCTGCAGCCACCGCCAAGGCAGTCTTGCCCGATGCAGTCGGACCCGTAATCACCAACAGAGGACAAGTCATAGCGATTTATCTTGATTAACAGTGCGTTGCCACCAACGACGCAGGCGGTAGAAGGGCATATCCTGGTTGTTGCGAGCCACCCAGAGCCAGCGCAGGTCGTTGTAGTCCACATCCCACTCGCACATGTCACGCAGGCGGAAGTTGGGGTGATAATTTTTGATTGGATACTTGCGCAAGCCATCGATGGTGTAGGTCTTCCATGCCATAGCGATAGTGTACACGCGATAAATCTCAGAGGATAATTCAGGCGCCAACATACCCATATTCAGCACATTAGTGAGGCGGTCGATGGTGAACCACTCGGCATGAGCGGGCGCCACATAGTCGCTATCCTCGCTGATATACACTGCCATGTGCCGCACCTGTGGACCCACCTCACTGGCTTGAGTCACATACAGGCATTTAATCTCGGCATCGGTGATACCCGAGAGGCGGGCAAACTCTGCCTTCATATCCTCGTCATCGCTGTCATCAATTGTATAGGGAGTATCCCATAGCCCGATATGGTTGGGCACCAATAGTGCTTGGTCGCCTCGCACGATGATGCAGCGAGCCACCGGACCGCGATTAGCCGTCGCAACACCGAGCGGACTCAGCGCACGGAGCACATTGGCGCTACGCAATAGTCCGGCAACAAGCAACAGCACCATCACCACGATGGGCATCACCACAAAGAAGAAAAAGTCTGGGTGATTGAAATTGTAATTAATGTAGTATGTGAAATAGTACCACACACTAACCACATTAATTATCAGGCTCACAACGAGCAACAGGCGGAAGCGATAGGTATTCTCGCGCTCATACACGCGTGACACCACATTGCAGCCCAAGCGGGTGCGACAATGGCGACATCCTCGCGAGTTGGGCAATACTATCAGATACCATGCCGCCATGACAGTCATCACCGGCACCAATATCATCGAGGTGATGAAGGGAATTTCGGCGCTGAAATTAGCCTTTGCGGCATATTCGGGGAAGAGGATGCGATGGTAGACAAGCAATATCACCACCATCACCAAGGCGGTCCACAGCAGGACATTCCGGGCATACCGCAATGCCAGGGTACAGCGCAAGGACATCAACCCATGCACGGGTCGTCGAGCATAGATAGCAAAGGTGTAACCCATCAACGCGACCGGCAGCGGCATGTAGGTGCGCGAAATGAAGAACGGCAATAACAACGTCACCACAAACGACAACATAGCGACAGCCCACTGCGTCCACTGATCCATCAGCAGGCGCCGCATCGCCAAGTTGTCATTTGCCCGACGCACCATTTTTTAAAGATTTTTATTGAGCCAATCGAGCATTTTAACAAATACCACCGAGCGAGCGTTGCCGCCGTTAATCGAGTGGTTCATATCGGGGAAGACAAACATATCGCACACCTTGCCCTGGCGTTGCATCTCGGCTACGAATTGCAAAGTATTGGCAGGATGGACATTATCATCAGAGGTGCCGTACATCATCAGCAAGGGGCACGAGAGATTTTTGATGCGATGGATGGGTGCCGAGGTGTTGTATCCATCGTCGTTTTGTCCGGGTGTCTGCAGGTAGCGCTCGGCGTATATGGAGTCGTAGAAACGCCAATCGGTGACCGGGGCGATTGCCACGGCAGCCTTGTAGGGATTACCCTCGGCAGTGGCAGCCATCAGCGCCTCGTAGCCGCCGTAACTCCAGCCATAAATAGCTATGCGCGAGGCATCTACATAGGGCAGACGCGATGCATAGCGAGCGGCTTCCAATTGGTCGCGGGTCTCGTAAAGCCCGAGGCGTTTGTGCACTATATCGCAGAAGGCTCGTCCGCGCCCTCCGGTGCCACGCCCATCGACACATATCACCACATAGCCCTCAGCAGCAAAGGCATCCATCCAATCAAGTTGCCAGCGGCTGCGCACCTCTTGCGACTCGGGACCGCTGTATTGATACATTATCGTCGGATATTTGGTGCCGGCGCGGAAGTTGCCGGGCTTGATGACATAGCCATTGAGCGAAGTGCCATCGCCGGTGGTCATGCTGAAGAACTCGCGAGTAGCGACGAGCCCACGCGTGGCTGCGGCATACTCGGCATTGTCGAGAATGACTCGCAGGCTCTTGCCCGCTGCATTGACAAGGGTATACGTAGGCACCTGCGTGGGATTGCTGTAGCACATCACGGCATATTTCATGCCCGGAGCAAATGTCGCCGAGGCATCGCCGTCGACAGGCGACAGGTCGCTCACCTTGCCCTTGCGGTCGAGACAGCGCACCACGCGATTGAGCGGTGTGGGTGCTGCGGCTTGATAGTAGATATTTCCCTTATCGTCAGTGCCATAGTAGGCTGTGATGTCGCCCTCGCCGGTGGCGGGGCTACCTACTTCGACGCCGTTGTAATTGTAGAAGTACAGGCGTGTGCTGCCATCGCGCCACGAGGTGACCACGATGCGCTCGGGCTCTACCACCAGGTTCTCATAAGTTTCTGGCTTAATCCATGTCGCCGACTCCTCGTTGTACAGTTCCTTGGCGACGGTCGACTTGGGGTTGATTTTATATATCTGGCAGATGCTCTGGTCGCGGTTGAGCGCCACGGCAACGAGGGTCTGCGCGTCGGGTCCGTACTCGATGCGCGGGATATACTCGATGCGGTTGTCGGGCAGTGGTAAGTCCTTGATTTTGCGGGTCTCTACGTCATAACTGTGGAGGGTGACGCGGCTATTGGCGGCACCGGCTACGGGGTAGCGGTAGGTCCACACCTCGGGACACATATTCTCGCCGTAGCGCATCATCGGATACAGGGGTGTCTCGCTCTGGTCGTAGCGCAGATAGCACAGGGTGAGGTTGTCGGGTGCCCAAGTCATCGAGCACGTGGTGGTGAACTCCTCCTCGTACACCCAGTCGGGCGCACCGCTGATGATTTCGTTATCCTTGCCATCGGTGGTGACGCTCACTTCGCTCTTGTAGTCCAACTTGGCGACATGGATATTATTGTCGGCTACGAAAGCCACCATGCGCGAGTCGGGCGAAAAAATCGGTGTGCGCTGGCGCTCGTGCTTGCGCGACAGTGGGGTCATGATGCGCGAGTGCACGTCGTAGACATAGTACTGCGCGGTGAAGGAGCGGCGATAGATATTTTGTGCATCGCGCCACACCAGCACCTTGGAGGCATCGGCGCTGAGCGTGAAGCCCTCTATCACCGGGATGACAGCCTCGCGCGTGCGCGCGACATTAAACAATGTGTCGATAAGTTCGCCGCTGCGGGTATCGAAGTGCTCGATGCGGCGGCTATCCTCCGACAACAGATAGTACGACTCGCCATCGGCGGCGTAGGTAAACGATGCCGGGCGCTCGGCGCGATTAGCCGGATACACATATCGCGACATCTCCACGGCTCCGGCTCCGGGTGCCAACAATGTCGCTAACACAGCTATTATCAGATATTTACATTTCATTTTCTTGAATTTTAGAAGTCAAACAGTGATAGTTGGCGGTCGTTATTAGCGGCTTGCGAGGGCTTACGAGGCGGCTCGGTGTAGCCAAAGTCGGCATCTTCCACCCCCTGGCGCATCGACGGCGTCTCGACAGGTGGTGTCTTTGTAAACCATCCTTCGGTCTCAAAAGTTCGCTCGATAGCCGAAATATCTTCCTCGCTAATGACCGGAGCCGCCTCGGCGACGGGCGCGTTGCGGTGGGCATCCAACTCGGCATTCAATTGCTGCTCGCGCTCGGCTTGCAGGCGCAAATTCTCGGCAATAGTGGCTTTCAGCGACTCTATCTCGGTTTCGCGCTCGGCGATGGTCGCCTTTTGGCTCTTGATTTTGTCTTTGTAGCGCTCGATGGCTTTATCCACTTCTTCCATCTTGGATTCCATCACGCGATTGCACTCCTCGACATGGGCATTTGCCTCATCGACAGATGCTTGCATCTCGGCGAGTTGCTTATCCTTTTCCTCGACGCTCTTGGTGGCGCCGGCGAGTTCCTTGCGCATCTCTTCGAGGATGAGCAGGGTGGCTGATTGTTGCTCGCGCAGACCATCCACGAGTTCGGTATTTTCGCCGGGATTTTCCTTGAGTTGCTTGATTTCGGCTTTGAGGCGCTCGATTTCGGCTTGAGCAGTCGACAAGTCGTCTTGCTGCACTCCGGTGACTTTCAAGCGGTTGACCAGTGAGCGGTTTTCCAACTCATATTGCTCGCGCTCTGCCTCCAAGCGGCTCAGAGTAGCCTCCAAGTCGTGCACGCGGTCGCTGAGTGCACGTTTCTGGCGGTCGCTGCTCAGTTGCTTTTGCTGTATTTCCTGGGCTTTTTTCTCCACCTCCTCGTTCTTGACGCGGATAGCCTCCATCTCTGCCGACATGCTGTCGCGAGTTTGCTTCCAGCGCGCCTCGCAATATGCCTCGGCGGTCGCTGTCAAGGTTGACAGATACTCCTTGACCCCGGCATCGAGGGCTTCGCGCAGATATTTCACCTGCGCATCGCGGTCGACGCTCTCGGCAAGAAACGGCGGCAACGATTTGTTGAATATTTCGAGGACTTTCTCGAATATCTTATCTTGGTTGGCGGCATCAAACTCCAACTTGCTATCGGCTGCCGGTGCCGGCATCGCGGTGGTCGGTGCCTTGGTGGCAGTCACTGCAGGTGCCTCACTCTCGGTGTCTGTATCTGAGAACAGGCGCTCGTCATATTCCTCATCTTCGTCGGAAAAACCGAGTCCTCGCTTCAATTTCTTAAAAAAACTCATATTATTTCGGAATCTGGCACAGCCGGAGGCTCTGTGGACACTATACCCACGCCCTTGCGGCCGTTTATAGTTATAAACAAAGGATTATCAAAGTGGACAACTCTCACCATGCCGTCGTCGTAGGTCGCCGACATTGCATCGAGTCGCTCGGTATCATATATCGCCTCATTCACCCCGGGGGCAATGGTGAAGTAGCCCACGCCAAAGGAGGTGAGGTTGTGGAAGAAGTGCGTGCCCTGGCTGGGCTCGGGGCAGTAATTGCCCACAGCCGCCTCGACTATGAGGCGAGCGCCCGAGATATTTGCCCAACGCACCGGGATGCCCAGTGCCGAGTCGCTCGAACCCCAGCGCCCGGGACCCACAAGGATATAGCCCACTCCGCGCTCCACAAAGCCGCGGTTGATGCGGTCGAGGATATCGACCATCGCCACATTGTTGAGCGAATCGAAGGTATCGGGGCGCACATACACGATGTCGCATATATCACCGCTGCAGCCATTGCCTATGGCAGTGTTGCTCCGCAACAGTATCGACTCCCGAGCCACATCGAGCATGGCATCGGTCACCAATTCTTTGCGGTCGATAATGGGGCGTATCTGCAGCCAGTAGATGTGCCCTTTCTCCTCGCTACTCGATGCGGTAGGCGACACTATACCGGCAAATTCTATCTCTACGGGGCGCTGCATGGCTGTCTGTCCTTGCTTGAGCATGAAGTCTACCGCTCGCGCCAACGGATAGGCATTGTCGCGCAATATGTTGTTAAATGTGATGACTCGTCGACCTACTGTGTCCTCGTAGTCCTTGATATAGCCGTCGCGGGCATCATAGGTGGAGGCTATGTAGCGCAGAGCGCCGGTGTTGGCAAAGTCCTGCACCGGGCGAGTGATGATATTGAATGAGTCGTCGGTGGTGATTGCCAAGTCGGTATTTTGATTAATCGGCAGGGCACACAACTTGGTCTGGGTCTGCTTCAGCGCCAAGTCGAGCGTCGATGTTTGCAACACATGCTCGGGGTGCAAGGGGCTGAAGCGCAACGACACTCCGCCATCGACGATATACTTACCCAAGCCCACTGCCACTTCTGCAACACCATCCTCGGGCTGTTCGTCGCCCAGGGGGTAATAGTTCAGCGACCGCCCTACCCCCGAGAAATTCGGGAAATAGCAATCTTTGTATTCGTTGCCCACGACTTCCTGGATTATCACCGCCATCTTTTCCTGGTCGATAAGATTGCTCGTGGCTGTCATATATGACTTGCTGGCGCGGAAGAACACCGAGGCATACACTGCCTTGATGGCTTCGCTGAGCATGCGCAAGCGCTCATATCGATCGTCGACACAGGGCACCATATAGGTCGAATAGATGCCTGCAAACGGCTGATAATGCGAGTCTTCGAGCAACGACGACGAGCGTATCGCCAGCGAGCGATCCACCACCTCAAAGAGGGCAAAGAAGTCCTCGACCAAGCGCTCGGGCAAGCGTGCCGCCAGGAAGTGCGACAATATTTCGTCATCCGATGCATCACTCAACGCTATGGGATACAAGCGGTTGGATGCCATAAATTCATCGAAGATATCGGTACACAGCACCACCGACCTCGGTATCGAGATGGTGACACCATAGAAGTCGTCACATATGGGATTTTTCTTGATAATCGAGTCGACAAATGCCAAGCCGCGCCCCTTGCCACCGAGGGACCCTTGCCCTATACGCGCGAAGTTGCTGTAATGGTCAAAGCGGTCCTTGCGGAACACTGCCACCACGCCACGGTTCTTCATCTTGCGATACTTGACTATCAACTCAAAGAACAATTGGCGTGCTGCCGGCGCATCGGCTATCGACTCGAAGCGGTGACGCTTGATAATCTCGGCTATCGGGAAGAGCGCTCGGCTATACAGCCAGCGCGAAATATCATTGTTGGAGGCATGCAAATATAGTGCCCCGTCGGGAATGTCAAAGATGTGCTTCTGCAAGCCTTTGAGGTCGCGGATACGCATTATCTCGTCGCCTGTCTCGGGGTCGCGGATGATGAAATCGCCAAAGCCGAAGTTCGACATAATTGCCTCGCCGAGGTCCACGGGCAACTTCTTGGAGTTCTTATCCAGAAATACGCCACCGATACGCGCAACCTCAGTGGCATTTGCCGTTTCTGACGACTCTACAATCAGCGGCAGATAGGGGTCGCGCTCGCGCAGATAACGCGCCAAGCGCAGTCCGGCATGTTGGTCCTTCACGCCCTCGCGCTTGAACGATACATCGCTGATCACCCCGAGCATATTATCGCCATAGCGCTCATACAGCGCTATCGCCTCTTCGTAGTCGCGAGCAAGCATCACCTTGGGACGCCCACGCATACGCAGCATCTGCTCGTGCTCGTTGAGCGCCTCGGTCGAAAATTCGCGCGACTGCGTCAGCAAGAAGCGGTAAATATGGGGCAATACCGACGAATAGAAGCGCACCGAGTCCTCCACGACCATTATCATCTGTACTCCCACATCGGTGATATCGGCGGCATTCAACCTATCCTCGAGCAACTTGATGATTGCCAGCAGCAAATCCACATTGCCAAGCCACGAGAATACATAGTCTATCTTTGAGAGGTCCTCGCTCGCCAGGCGGCGCGACACCTCCTTAGAGAACGGTGTCAGCACTATCAGCGGTATGTCGGGATGCGCATCCTTGATGCGGCGGCAGCCCTCTATCGACTCGGCTATCTCGCCCGCAGGCATCACTATCACCAAGTCGTAATGAGTCGACTCCATGCGCTCCATCGCCTCGGCGGTCGTCGACACACGACCCACACGCGGGGGCGAACTCAAGTTGAGCGACACATACTCCATATACAACTGCTCGTCGACGCGCCCATCCTCCTCCATCATGAAGGCATCATAGCGCGACGCCACCAGCAGCACATTGAATATGCGGCGTTGCATCAACTTGTCAAACGCTGTATCTTTCAGATACAATCGACTCAAAAACTGCTCATTCATCGCCTGAATTGCTTGGTTTTACATCTAAAATGCAAAGTTAAGCAAAAAACTCTTATCCTCCAAAGCATTTTTCACCACCCCAACTCATTCAGCCGGCGAAACCACCGCCTCAAGCAAAAAGACCCCGGCGGGGTCTCATCATCACTAACCCCAGGGAGGTCGCGTATGCCGAAGGCATCGCGACCTCCCTGGGGTCCCCAAGCAAAAAAGCCGCATCAACCCTGGAAGGGTTGCAACTGCCAAC
>JBJEDD010000104.1:0-2987 GCA_051871715.1 Muribaculaceae bacterium
GCGAGTGCAAAGGTACAACCTTTTTTCTTACCGTGCAAATATTTTTACGAAAAAATATGCTTTACAACATATTTTTTTCTTAAAATTTTTATAGTTTAGTCGGTATGATGTGCTAAGATATCTGTATTTCAGAGTCTTAGATTGAAATGGGGATTTTGTTGTGTGGATAGTATTTTTTGAGTAATTTTGTGATGTTAATTAAACCGTCATGAAGAAACTGTTTATAATATTAATGTCAACCCTGCTGGGGAGCGCATCAATGAGTGCCCAATCATCGACTGTATGGCATAACGAGGCGGAGGACACGACTCGCATCACAAATATCCTGACCGAGACCTATGCCATGCGCTACCCATCGGTGAGCGCGCGCACTATTGCCATCGCCAAGCGATTTATCGGCACGCCTTATGTGGCTCACACCTTGGAGGTGGAGCCTGAGGCATTGGTTGTCAATCTTGATGAATTGGATTGCACGACCTTTGTCGATGTGGTGCTGGCATTGTCATATACTGTGGGCGAGCGACGTATGGGCTGGCAGGACTTTGAGTACAACCTGCGGAGGATGCGCTATCGCTCGGGCGAAATCAACGGCTATGCCTCACGACTGCATTACAATTGCGATTGGGCGATGGATAATATCCACCGTGGGAATATAATAGATGTAACGACGCTGACGAGCAAGTGCTTCTACCAGGTGCGCACCATAGATTATATGTCAGCTCACCGCGAGGACTATCCTGCCCTCGCCGACTCGTTGACGTTTGAGCGTGTGCTGAGTATCGAGAACGGCTATCGCAATCACCGCTTCCCATATATAAAGGTGAATGACTTGGGCTCGAAGGAGGTGATGTCGGTGCTGCGCGAGGGCGATGTGGTGGCATTTGTAAGCTCGCGTAAGGATCTCGATGTAACCCACCTGGGCTTCCTGGTCAAGGAAAACGGAAAGTTGCATGTGCTCCATGCCTCAAGTACCGATGGCAAGGTAGAGGTAAGCAATGTGCCTCTGCAAGAGTTTGTGAAGCGCAACCGACACTGGATAGGTGTCAGGGTGTATCGGCTGAAGCAATAACAAGTATACATATAATAATAACGCCGATCGCTATGTGCGGTCAGCGTTATTATTATTGATGGTAAATCAATTAGTTGCGCTTGGTCTTCTTGCCATAGCCGTATTCAGCGGCAGCACCGAGCTCTTCCTCAATGCGGAGGAGCTGGTTGTACTTAGCCATACGGTCGGAGCGAGAAGCGGAACCGGTCTTGATTTGACCGGCGTTGGTAGCAACGGCGATGTCGGCGATGGTAGCGTCCTCAGTTTCACCGGAGCGGTGCGAGATAACGGCGGTGTAGCCATTGCGCTGAGCGAGCTCAACAGCGCGGAGGGTCTCGGTGAGTGAACCGATTTGGTTAACCTTCACGAGGATAGAGTTGGCGCAGCCTTCTTCAATACCACGCTTGAGGTACTTAACGTTGGTAACGAAGAGGTCGTCACCTACGAGCTGGCAGCGGTTGCCGATGAGGTCGGTGAGAATCTTCCAGCCTTCCCAGTCGTTTTCAGCCATACCGTCTTCGATGGAGTCGATGGGGTATTTCTCAACGAGGGTCTTGAGGAACTCGGCTTGCTGAGCGGAGGTGAGCTTGGGAGCGTCAGCGCCTTGCTTCCAGGTGTAGTCGTAAACGCCGTCGTGGAAGAACTCGGAGGAAGCGCAGTCGAGGCCGATGGTAACGTCCTTACCGGGAACGTAGCCGGCGAGCTCGATAGCCTTGATGATTACGTTGAGAGCGTCTTCGGTGCCGTCGAGAGTGGGAGCGAAGCCACCTTCGTCACCGACAGCGGTAGAGAGGTTGCGTTCCTTGAGGACTTTCTTGAGGTTGTGGAATACCTCGGTACCCATGCGGATGCCTTCCTTGAAAGAGGGAGCGCCGATGGGACGAATCATGAATTCCTGGAAGCAGATGGGAGCGTCGGAGTGAGCACCGCCGTTGATGATGTTCATCATGGGCACGGGAAGAGCGTAGGTGTTGCAGCCACCGATGTACTTGTAGAGGGGGAGGTCGAGGTAGTCGGCAGCAGCCTTAGCAACGGCGAGAGAAACGCCGAGGATGGCGTTAGCACCGAGGTTGCTCTTGGTGTCGGTGCCGTCGAGAGCGAGCATCTTTTCGTCGATAGCGATTTGGTCGAGAGCGCTCATGCCAACGAGGGCCTTGGCGATAACGTTGTTGACGTTGTCAACAGCCTTCTGCACGCCCTTGCCCATATAACGAGCCTTATCACCGTCACGAAGTTCGAGAGCTTCGTTGACGCCTGTAGAAGCGCCGGAGGGCACAGAAGCGCGACCCTTAGCGCCGGATTCGAGGATTACGTCTACTTCAACAGTGGGATTGCCACGCGAGTCGAGGACTTCGCGACCGATGATTTTTTCAATTTTCATAGTAGTTACTTGTTGTAATTAAGTATGTTAGTGTAGAAATTTCGGATTATGAGCCTTGTGGGCTTTAGCGATGCAAAGTTACGAAATTTCGGTTGAATAACAAAGATGAAAGTAATAAAAATAGTTCAATGTTTAATACCTTATATAGCATCTGCTATAGTTCCTGCTTTATACACTGTTTAATCATTTCAATAAGAGCCTCAGTCGGTGCCACCATAGGCAAAATCTCCTCTTCTGTAGCGCTATACCAGCAGTTGTAATCGCTTTTTTGGCGCATTAGCTGAAGTGTCGAGAATAGTTGTCCATACTCGCGAGGTATCTTTCCCGTCTTTATATATAATTGATTAAACAAAGAATTAATGCCGTGATGCGTGCGTATATTCTGCTCAGCATCAATCAAGAGGGCACATACTGCATGAAAAGCAGCATAATACAAACGATTAGCAACTCCATCCCAAAAACCGGATTGCAAAAGTACCCCAACTTGGGCTAAAGTAGCCTCTGTGTCCGTTCCTGAAAATGGTTGACTCGGTTTGGTATATTTACTAATATTGGTTT
>JBJEDD010000105.1:0-11778 GCA_051871715.1 Muribaculaceae bacterium
TGTGCCACCGCCGGTGCATTGCAGCCCGGAGCATTTGTTGCTACGATACCGGCACGACGGCACCAATCAAGGTCTATATGGTCGTGACCGATGGTGGCAGTGCCCACAAAGCGCACTCGCGAGCCACCCAGCAGAGCCTCGTCGCAACGCGTGCGTGTGCGCACCAGCAAAGCATCGGCATCGGCAACAGCCTCGCGCGTAATGTCCTCCGGGGCTAAAATCTTCACGTCGGCTATCTGCGCCAACGGCTCCAAATACGGTATATAGGCATCTGCCACTATCTGTAGTTTGCTCATAGATATAATCGTCTTAGGTATATTGCTATATAAACAATTATCACAGCCAAAATGGCTATATATTGCCGCTCGAAGCGGTGATTTACAAAGTAGTGAGTAATCTGCATAGCCGCCGACACATTGAGCAACGGCATATATGCCGGCATATTCTGTGAGTCAATGACCATCATCAGCACGATAACAAACGACAGCAACACCAAGGCGCCGTTCATGGCTCGCGCATGTGCATTATAGGCAAACGCCTTCATGAAGTTCATAGTAATGGCGACGATGAGCAGTATCGCCGTCACCAATGCCAGCATCGGCAGATACAGGCGCATCGGCGAGAGATCTCCGGCAAAGACATTATGCAGGCGAGGCAACTGTATCTCGGCGACATCAACAATGCCGAAGCCCAACAGCAGTGTCCACACACTCGCCACACCCATTAACGATGCCGTGAATGTACGCAAATCAAAGACTTTCATCTGCATACATATAAACCAAAACAGCAAGATAAACGGTGCGAAGCAATATTGGAATGCCGTACCCAAGGACAGCAAGAAAAAGACTGCAAACACAATGCGTGTCTCTGTCGGTCTGCCGTAGATGCCAAACAGCAAGTACAAGCACAACAAGACTACCACGCACACCAAGGTGCCCGAGCCGAGCGAAAGCATCGCTGTGGGCGTTGCCGCCTGCATGATGGCAAAGAGCCCGGCAGGGAGCCAAGTGAGCGACCGCAGCACATTGTACGAGCGGTTGAGAGCCATCATCAGCACAATTATCAAGGCATTCAGCCCTATATTCAGCACCGTAGACAGTCCGGTGGGGATATTCCAATCGTTGAGTCCCGACAAGCCGATGCCCTTGTCAATCCATACCGGCTCGGTCTCGGTAATCAAGCCCGTAACCCACACATACACAGCCGCCAACGCCACCATCAATATGGCGGTTGCGCGCTTGTGCATCGCTCGGCTCAGTCGCTCCTCAATAATCATTTCAGCACATCTTTGCCTATATCGCGGCGATAATACATGCCGTCGAAGTGGATATCGGCAAGCGAGGCATATGACTTGGCAACAGCCTCTTGCAGTGTATCAGCCATCGATGTCACCGCCAAGACACGTCCACCGGCAGTCACCAACTGACCGGCGGCATCCACTGCAGTGCCGGCATGGAAGATATGGCTCTGCGAGGGTTGCAAGTTACCGGTGATAGCCTTGCCCTTGGGGTAAGACTCGGGGTAACCGCCCGACACGGCAATCACCGTCGCGGCGGCTTGCGCGCTGTGCTGTGCCGGCACATCACCGAGATTGCCTGCTGCGGCTGCCTCGATGAGGTCAACAAGGTCTGATGTCAAGCGAGGCATCACCACCTCGGTCTCGGGGTCGCCCATGCGCACATTATACTCTATCACCTTGGGCTCACCGCCCACATTAATTAATCCCAAGAATATGAAGCCGCGGTACACCAAGCCCTCGGCGCGCAAGCCCTCGATGGTGGGGCGAATGATGCGCTCCTCCACCTTTGTCATAAATGTCTCATCGGCAAAGGGCACAGGGCTCACGGCGCCCATGCCACCGGTATTGAGCCCGGTATCACCCTCGCCTACGCGCTTGTAATCCTTGGCTACGGGCAGGATGCGATAGCCGCCGTTGCCATCGGTGATAACAAACACCGAGCACTCAATGCCGCTGAGGAATTCCTCAATGACCACGCGCGCCGACGCCGCGCCAAATTGTCCGGCAAGCATCTCGCGCAACGATTTCTGCGCTTGCTCCAAGTCATTGATAATCAGCACACCCTTGCCGGCAGCAAGTCCGTCGGCTTTAAGCACATAGGGGGCTTGCAGGCTCGCAAGGAAGCGGTCGCCCTCTGCCACGGTATCGGCGGTGACGGTGAGGTGAGCAGCAGTGGGGATACCATGGCGAGCCATGAACTCCTTGGCGAAGTCCTTGCTACCCTCCAAGGCGGCGGCAGCGCGTGAGGGACCGAATACGGTGATACCCTTGGCGGTAAGAACGTCATATATACCTCCTACCAAGGGGTCCTCGTTACCCACAACCACAATATCAACATTATTGTCGCGCACGGCTCGCTCCACAGCCTCGAAGTCCATTGGCTTTACGGGCAGATTTGTGCCATAAGCGGCTGTGCCGGGGTTGCCGGGAGCAATGTACAAGTGCTCGCAACGAGGACTTGATGCCAATTTCCACGCAATGGCACACTCGCGCCCTCCCGAGCCGAGCAGCAATATGTTAAGATTTTTCATATATCACAATATTTTTGGTTAAGATTTCTTTTTCCAGCCACGCGAGCGCATCATCGGTCCCTCCATAGGCTTGAGCGAAGGTTGCTTGCCCACAAGCATCTTCAGCGCTGCGGGGTTGCGACGCTTGGCAAGCGGGTTCTCGCTGTCCGGCTCAAAGGTGGGAGCCTCCTCGGGGCGGCGACGTGTCGGCTTGCCGGCACGCACATCGCGGCGCTCTTTCTTGTCGCGTGGTGCGCGCTCCTTGCGAGCCTCGCCTCGACCAATCTTGCCTCCGCCGCGCACATAACTCTTGCGGTCGCCGGCAAAAATCACATACTCGCGCAACGAGCACTCCAATGCGCCGTTGTACATGGGCACCTTGGTGCTCGGAGCCAAGCCGATGCGCTGGAAGTGTTCATCGCGATAGCCGATAATCCACGCGTGATAACCCACAAACACATGCTTGAGTTGCGAGCCTATCAATTGATACAGTGCATCCATATCGGGAGCGCTGATACGCTCGCCGTAGGGAGGATTGGTGACCAGCACACCCTCGGGCTTGGGAGCCTCGGTCCATGCCGACAAGGGCTTACATTCCAACTGTATATATTTGGCGACGCCGGCGCTCTTGATATTCTCCTCGGCAATCTTGATAGCCTTGGGCGAGATATCAGCTCCATAAATTTTGTGAGCAACCTCGCGCTCGCCGCTATCATCGTTGTACAAGCGGTCGAAGAGGTCGGCATCGAAGTCTTTCCAGCGCTCAAAGGCAAAGCCGCGGCGATAGATGCCGGGGTTGATATTTGCGGCTATGAGCGCCGCCTCAATGAGGAATGTGCCCGAGCCACACATAGGGTCGACCAAAGGAGTCTCGCCGCGCCAGCCGCTACGCAGGATGATGCCGGCAGCAAGCACCTCGTTGATGGGCGCCTCGGTCTGCGCCACGCGGTAGCCGCGCTTGTGCAACGACTCGCCCGACGAGTCCAGCGACAGGGTCACCGTGGTGCCGTTGATATGCACATTTACCATCATATCGGCATCGACCAAGCGAACACCCGGTCGCTTATCCTCGCCGTAACGGTCTTTGAACCAATCGACTATCGCATCTTTCACGCGATATGTCGCATAGCGCGAGTGCGTAAACTCGTCGCTATTGGCTACAGTATCAATCGAAAAAGTCTTGTCTAAAGAGAGCATTGAGCCCCAATCATACTCCTTGACCTGCTCGTATAATTGGTCGGGATTGGCAGCCTTGAAGGTGTAGAAGGGTTTGAGGATGCGCAGGGCGGTGCGACAACTCAGATTAGCGCGATACAACAACTCTTTATCGCCGGTGAATGACACCATTCGTCGTCCTGCTTCTATATTTTCCGCGCCTAAGTGGCGCAATTCGTCGGCAAGCACGTCCTCCAGCCCCTGGAAGGTCTTAGCCACCATTTCAAATGTATTCTCCATAAATGTGGATTGTCGTTTATTTTGTGCAAAATTACAACAATTCCGCGACATATCACCCCTATCACAGCCACTATTTTGCCCACAAAGGCAAATAAAAAAATGCCGCCGGAATTTTACTTCTTCCGATGGCAATTCATTTTACACCTTTTAAATCTCTTATTAAGAGATTGTGATTTGGTGCCACAAAGGTACAAAAAATATTAATTATACAAAGATTTTTGCGCTTAAAATTTAAATTTTAAAGTCAAAATGTTATCAATAATAGACCTATAATGTTGATAATCAATACAATAAGCACAGTTGAATATTTCAGCATTTTTACATCCTTTAATCGCTGTAAAATTTGTTATTATTCATCATTGTAATCTAATCGAGCGTCACTTGTTTAGCAATTGTACATATTTGCCATAGGCTAACAAAAATGTAATCAGATTGTTAGGTTGCAATCACAATCTCTTAATAAGAGAGCGTGATGGGGACATGCTCTTTTATCAGTTAAAACAATGGCAAAGATTAGGTTACAAGGGTCTTCTGCCCGACGTGGCGTTTACTATGAGTACGATGACACCGATGCCCCTATAGGACTCGGTGGCACCGGCATCGTGTATCGTGGCTATTGCTACAACGAGAGCAATGGCGCCTGTCGCAAGGTAGCCATCAAAATCCTCCACGACGATGTCCCTACCTCTATCATAGCCCGCTCGCGCCGCGAAGCGGCAATGGTGATCCATAACGAGAACGTCATCGAGATGCTCGACTTCATCGAGCAACCCACTCGCACCCCCTCGGGACACTCAATCGTCAAATACTACGTCATCAGCGAATACGTCTCGGGCGTCTCGCTCAAGAGCCTCCTACGCGGTGACCTCGTCGACGACTCGGGCAATGTGGTACCTCTCGCTCAGGAACTCTACAACCTGTATCAGTCCAACCGCGAAGACTTCGCCATGACTATCGTTGGTGGTGTCCTCGAGGCGCTCAAGGTCCTGCATCAATGCGGATATATCCATCGCGACATCGACCCCTCCAACATCATCATCAGCGAGAACGGCATCATCAAACTCATCGACTTGGGTATTGCTCGCAAATTCGCCGGCAACAACGATGATGGCAACCAACTCACCATGCCCGGTGGCTTTGTCGGCAAGCCTCGATATGCCGCCCCGGAATTGGTGCGCGGCTTGCTCGACGACCAACGACCACCCACAGATATCTATGCCGTAGGCATCCTCCTCTTCCAACTCTGCACCGGGCACCTCCCCTTCGAAGGCGAACTCTACGAAATCCTTCAGAAGCAAGTTGACGAGCCTATGCCCATCTCCGAGATATCCAATCGCAGTATCCGCAAGATTATTGCCAAGGCTACATTCAAGGAGTTCAAGAAACGCTACCAGAGCGCCCAGGAGATGCTCGATGCCCTCGCGCAACTCACCATGGCAGCAAGCCACGGCAAACGCCATGTCAAGAGTAGTAGCAACTCTACGAAGACTGTCATTATGGCATTGATAGGTTGCATCGTTGTGGGCATCGCCACTTTTGCAATCCTCAAACTCACTGACAGCCGAGGCTCTCGCACAAGCTTTGACATTGACGATGAAGGTGAAATCGAAATAACGTCAGATGAATATGGCGATGCCGACCCAGCGCTTATCAGCACTTACAACTACCGCAATGCCATGAACAAACTCATGAGCAAATCCACGGCACAAAGCGGTCTCGATGAGCTCACGACCCTCGCCAACAATGGCAACCCTGATGCTATGTTCATGCTCTCGCGCTTGTCTTTCAGTAGCAATGACAATGTCGCTCTCGCGCCTCTGTGTGACACTATCTCGACTATACGTCGCAATATCACCATACCCGTCAACAACTCGCGAGCTCACCAATTGTTGCTGCGTGTAGTCCAAATACAACCTAATAACTATCGTGCTCTCTTCGAGTTGGGTTGCGACTACAAATCCAATCGCCGCGGTGTCACTCGCGACCTCAATCGCGCCAAGGATTACCTCAACCGAGCATATCGAGCGGCTCAACAAGCCGGCAACTCGACCTATGCCAATGCCGCCTCCAGCCGTATGTCAAATATTAATTAACCCATAAACCCCCACTCTCTCCATCAGCATATGAAAGCGTTTAAGTTTCTATTCCTTATCTTTATGTCGTTTGCTATGGGCTTTGTGTGCCACAGCAAGACCATTACATGGTCGATTCTCCCGACCTATGACAATATTATGCGCCACGGCGACAATAGTTTTATTGTTGAAAAGAACGGCAAATATGGCTTGGTGAGCGCCACCGGCGGTGCACTGCTCAGCCCCGAGTATGATTTCATCACCCCATTTATCAACGGTTACTCGCTGGTGTGCACCGGCACCAATTCCTCGGCGGTTATCAACAAGATTATCAGCGACGACGGCACTATCTACACCATCTCGCGCAAGTACTATGTCGACACCGCCCACCCCTTTGTTTCCGACGGGCTGCTGTGCGTTGCCAACACCAACAGCAAGGTGGGATATATTGACGTCAAGGGCAATGAAGTTATTCGCTGCCAATTTGACGACGGTCTTCCCTTCAAGGAGGGCTGGGCTTCGGTTAAGGACGGACGACTCCGCAAGTATGTCAACCGCAACTACGACAACAATGCCGGACGTGGCACCCTTGCCGTAAACTTCCACTTCGGCGATATGACCTCGGCAAGTTGCTTCAACAACGGACAAGCCGTCATCGCTTACAACAAGGATTTCGCACTCATCAACACAGGTGGTAATGTCATTCGCAAACTCAACGAGAGCGAGGCAAAAAGTCTCCGCAACAAGTATAATTCCATTCCCAACGAGGATAGCCATTCATGGTCGACTTCGACAGCCTTCCGCTCCGAAGCCTCTGCAGGGCTGTACAATATCTTGTACAACAACTCAGCCATCACCGGATACGCCTTTGATGCTGCTCCCACGTTCTTCAGCGACAACACTGCCATTGTCTCATACAATGGCAAATGTGGCATCATCGGCATAGTCAACGGCGACATCAACATAAGCCTCGACACCGACGACAACGGCTCCATCGTGGTTGACCGCTCGGGCAACGCTTCGCCGGTGAAATACAATATCAGCCTGCCCTCGGGTGTCGACAACCACCTCATTCGCGTCTTTGTGGATGCCGGCGACGGTAATCGCCGCGAGATTACCGCTCACTCGCTCAACTCGCTGTCGGCAATCGCCGGCTCGTTCAAAGCCGAGTTTGCCGACCAAGCGCCCTCCTGCTCTGTGACAATGTCCGTCTATTGCAATGGGGTCCTTGTCAAGGTAGCCGACCAAACATTCTCCATCGAGTATCCCATCGTGCTACGCGTAGGACGTCCGCACCTCACATCGGTTCGTGCTGATGCCGACGACTACCAGACCGTAGCCGCTACAATACACAACGATTCTGCCAAGCCGGTCACCGTTGTAGCCACCCTGCGTGTTGCCGCTACCGACAATGCCAACCGTGTGTCGATCACCATCCCCGCATTCTCCAGCCGCGACATCACTCTGCGTCAACATGTTGCCGATAGCTTCACCTCTACAGTGACCATCTCGCTCAACACAGGCGAGCGCGCCTCGGCTGAACTCCAATTCCAGAAATATTTTTAATCACTCCTAAATAAATTGTTATGTTTAAGAAACTTTTCCTCTCAATCGCATTGATTGCAAGTACAGCAATGCTTAGCAATGCCCAGGGCTTTGGCTCGAGCAGCAACAGCGATGAAGATGCCGAGGTATTGCGTCCTTGGGCACTCCTCATCGGTCCCGAAGTAGGTGGTAACTACTCGGTAGTAAGCGAGCCCGACGGCTTGAAGATTGGCGCAAGCGGCACCATCGGCTTCCACGCCGGTCTCGCTGCCAATGTGCGCTTCGGTCGCCCCGCCGGTCGCCCCTTCGGCACCGAGCGCTTCGGTATCAAAGCCGCCTTCCACTATGCACAGTATGGCGTAAACAACGACATCGACAACATCACCCTCAACTGCTATGAGGTACCCATATGGCTCCAGTGGTATGTAGTCCCCACCCTCGCTGTCGAGCTCGGTCCCACATTCACCGGCGCATTCTCTTCATCGCCCGACCAACTTGACCTCCCCAACGGCAAGCGCATCAAAGATATCACCGCTACCGACGTCAAGTTCTCCTTCGGCTTGAGCGTTGTTCGCCCCAGCGGTTTCCACTTCGGCGTGCACTACAACCTCGGCACCAGCGATTTGCACAAGAATATCGCTACAACTGTAAGCACTGTATCTATTAACCTCGGCTACTACTTCACAGCCGTTAAATAATTAATTCTATGAAAAAGTATCTATTCCTTTTGCTCGGCTTAGCCGGTGCTATCACTTTCACCGCCTGCGGTCCCGACCCCGAACCCACCGAACAAGCAGTCAACTTTTCTATTAACCCTAACACCGTTATCACCCCGCTGCTCCCCGCCGAAGTCGTTTCCGGTGACTTGGAAACTTTGTCTTCAAGCCTAGTCCTTGAAGTACATCACTATCTCTATGACGAAAACGGCAATAAGGTATTTGAGCAACAAAATGATGTCAAGAATTACACAACCATTGTGAAAGAGTCCACCTACCTCGAGCCGGGCTCATACACATCGGTCGTTGTGACTACTATCTACTCACCAACTTCAAACATTCATTTCTGGGAACTCAGTGGATTTGACCGCCTCAGCACTGCCACTATCACCAGCTCGAAATACATTGGCTATTCAGCTCGCATTTTAGGCTTGGATGTACGAACAGTCACCATAAAAGAATCCGGCAGCAATGACCTTAAGATTGAACCCGAACCCTTCGGTGCTATGTTCTCAACCATCTACTATAACATCCACACTTACGATGTAATCTCCACTCTCGGTCTCATTGCTAACCGTACTGCCGACTCCTTATCATTCGACTCTTACGGCGATCCTCAAGTATCTATCAAGAGCGATGGCAACAATTTCAGTTGGTGGAACAATTACTTCGATCCCAACAATTTCTCTTTAGATGTTATGTACTTTTATCAGTTTATTGTCCCAATGTCCAATTACAAGGTGCGCTTTGAGGCATATTCATCATCCGACGAACTACTCCTCGCCACAAATTCATACTCTTACACTGTAAACAAGGGTGATTGCTTCTTGCACTACATTGACTTGTGCGATGAAGAAAACGACAACAAGATCACCTACGGTGGTGGCAAAATCTCCAGCAAGGCTTCTATGCCCTCTTTCGATGCTGATGCCGTCAACACAGAAGAGTGCTCTATCCGCATCGCTGAACTTCCTATTGCCAAATAATTAAATCAATCACAAATTGATACCCTCTCTCAAATATTTCATTCCGATTCTTTGTGTCGCAGTTATGGGCTGCACTGACGACTCTGCAGAGCCGTCAGTGCCCTCTGCGACCGAAGATAGGGATACACAATTCAACCGCTGGGCTTACGGTCAAATGAACCACCACTATCTGTGGCGCACCGATATGCCCGACTCCTTGGCTTGCGACTATTCGCTTGAGCCAACCGATTTTTTCAAGTCATTGCTCTCGAAGCGCGACCGCTTCTCATTTCTCACCGGCAACGACTCATTCACCGGCTCGTCTGAGCTATTGAGGCAAGACTATGGCTTTGAATTTCAACTATTTGAGGACCTTGTCGGCAACGTAGCCGCCCAAGTATTGTACATTACCTCGCAGCGTGTCGCCGACGCGGGCATCTGCCGCGGCGACTTCCTCGAGGTGCGTGGCAATCACTTCACCGGGCGACGTGTCGCTCCCGACGACAATGGCATCTTTGCCTATGTGGACACCCCACTGCAGGGTATACCCGAGATTGGTGATGAGACCCCGTCGACTATCCAGTATTATAGCATAATCGACACCGGCACCAAGCGCATCGGCTACGTGTGCTATTTGCAGTTTGAGTCCTCAATGGATATCGTCTCGGTACTGTGCTACTTTTCGGTCAACCACATCGACGAGCTGATCCTCGACCTGCGCTACAACCCCGGTGGATATGTCAGCACTTGCCGGGAACTCGGCAACTGGATACTCCCAGCCAATGCCTACGGCGGCATCTATCAACACTGCGAGTACAACGACATCATTACTGCCGAGCGCATCACCGCCTACGGCGAGGATTTCTGCAACTCATATTACGAATATCCCACCGGTACTCCATTGGAGTACTCTGATGCCAAACCTCTGCAATTGCCGCGTATGTTTGTGCTCACATCCACCCACACTGCCTCGGCAAGCGAGGCTGCCATCGTGTGCATGCGCCCGTATATGGAGGTCGTGCAGATCGGCGAAACCACTGTCGGCAAGGGCGTCGGCTCTTACAACTTGAGAGACAATCGCTTCCCCTTGGCATTGCAGCCCATCACTATGCAATACTACAACGCCTTGGGTGAGACTACTCCCAACTCCGGCTTGGTGCCCGACATCATCATCGAAGGCACTTACGACACATCACGCTCGCATATCGGCGAACTCACCGAGCCTCTGTTGCGTGCCGCTCTCACCGCCATCGACCCGGTCACCTTCCCTCCTCTCCCCGACGAGACCGCGCGTAGCCGCGCTACAAAAATCTCTCCCATCGGAGAGCCTTCATTTGTCGCCAAATTCAGGCTTAAAGATGTTTTCTCTCATGACATAATTTGATAAAAGCAATCGATATTTAGTAATATTCTAATGCTTCTTATCTCCCGAAGGGGGCACTGCCGTCGAGGCAGCACCCCCTTCTCTTTTCCCTTTTTTATCCAATAAAATCACTGTAGTGGATAAAAAAGTAGGTTTTTTATCCACTACAAGTGAAACAATGGATATTTTCGGCAATTTTCGAGTTTTTTTGTACCTTTGTAACACTAACCTTAAAACCTCTCGAAGATGAAGAATAACATACTCGCCGCGCTATGCTTGCTCCTGGGCACAGCGTGCCTTTCCGCTCAACTCAATACCGGCATTGCCGAGTCGTTCAACTCGGGCTGGCTATTCGCCTTAGAGAGCGACAGCATCGCTCCCGCTGCTGCAGACTACGACGACAGCGGTTGGCGACAACTCGACTTACCTCACGACTGGAGCATCGAAGCGCTCCCTTCGCCCTATCTCAACTCGTGCACCGGCTTCTTCCCCGGCGGTATGGGCTGGTATCGCAAGCACTTCACCATCGCCGACCCATCGGCGGTGACATACCTATGCTTTGAGGGCGTTTACAATCGCAGCGAGGTCTTTGTCAACGGTACCTGCGTGGGCGGACGCCCCAACGGATACGTCACTTTCTTCTTCGACATCTCGCGCTATCTCACTGAGGGTGAAAATGTTATAGCCGTCAAGGTGGACCACACACGCGAAGCCGACTCTCGCTGGTACTGTGGCTCGGGCATCTATCGCGACACTTGGCTCATTCACGCCGATGATACCCATTTCGTGCCTTGGAGCCTCTACTGGCATGCCTCGTCAATCACCCCCGACGAGGCAGTGGTGGAGGTCGACTTCGGCACCTGCTCATCGGTCAATGCCTCACTGACGGCTACAGCCACCCTCTCCGATGCCTCCGGAGCACGCGTCGCAAGTAAGCGCATAAAGGTCGCCGCCGGTACCACCGGGCATATCTCACTGAAAATCAACAATCCACACCTATGGGATATCAACGACCCCAATCTCTATGACTTGCACGTCGAGTTGTGGCAAGGGCGCCACCGCGTCGACAGCACCGGCTGTCGCGTGGGGCTCCGCACCCTATCCTTCGACCCCAACCATGGCATGTGCCTCAA
>JBJEDD010000106.1:0-2961 GCA_051871715.1 Muribaculaceae bacterium
CTATGACCTGTTGCGAGGCTTCAACCCCAAGGATGTCGCCAAGACAGGCAGCGAGAGAGTACGCTATCAGAAGGCGGAGGAGAGCGACATAGTTAAGCGAGCCAAGGCAGATGGTACTTATATGAAGGCGCCGAACGGCAAGCCGAGCAAGCTCGATGAACGCCAATGGGAGCAAGTGCGGTCCAAGGAGTTCAAGAATTGGTTTGGTGATTGGGAGAAGGCAGCACGTATCAAGAAGCTGCGCAAGAGCCAGCCAATTGTATCTACCGGAAAAGAATATGAAGGCAAGTATGAATTGACCGGTAAGTCAGCCGAAGAGTATGTTATAAAATCTCTACGCGGCGAGTATATCAACAATGATACCGGTGATAAGATAAGAATTACTCGAGCATCAAGAAAAGTTGCACACCATGACGTTGAAAGTGATATTCACTTAAAGTCCATCGCCTTGATACCGCAAATGATTGAGAACTCAATATTTGTAGAAGAAAGAGCAAACGAAAAAGGGTCAAAATTTGACACCTACCGTTACTATGTTGCCGGACTTAAGATTAATGGAGTTGATTACACAGCAAAATTAGTCGTAGGCACCAAGAATGGTGAGAGTTATTATGACCATAGCTTGACAGAGATTGAAAAAAGCAACCTCATCAACCTTACTAACGGCGTAAAAGCGGACGTTTCGGGCGATGAGGCTTACCTTTTCGACGGCAAAGATAAGCGATTATTTTCAATTTTGCAAAATAATTCTTCGCAAGTTGTCGATGAGAACGGCGAGCCGAGGATTGTTTACCACGGGACAAAGCGCCAATTCTGGGCTTTCGATGGTGGCAAAACCAAAGGCGTATTCAATGACGGCTTGAACTATTTCTCACTCGACCGCGATTTCTCAGAGAGATGGATTAATCGTGATGATGAACGCCAGCGTTCTCCGGAGGACAATGCCAAACTTGAAGAAGCAAGGCAATTGTCGATGCAACATAAGCGCGAGACTATCAAGCCATTAATCGAGAAATATGGTTCGTCACGCTACGCTGAGGCTCCGGAATACCGCGAGATTGAGAAAGAATGGGAGCAGTGGGAACGAGATAATCTCGGGCTTGATGGAATGATCTTAAAGGAAGCTAAGTATGATTATGGCAAGCGACTGTTGGAATGTTACATAAGCGCCAAAAACATCTACAATCCAAAGGAAAAGTATGAGACCGAAGGGCGTCAAATGCTCATTGACCTTGGTATTATCAATCCCAATGAGACAGGTCGCGAAAAAGCGATGACCGACTTGTATGCTTCAAATGGCTCATATTTGTACTACGAGCGCAAGGCTGTAGTTGACGAACTGGAGCGTCGTGGCTATGATGGTATTCTTATTACAGAGGATGTTTCTTCAGATGCAAGTAAAAACCTACGCACTTTAGCAGTCTGGGACCCGACGAAGATTAAGTCAGCCACAGACAATGTCGGCACGTTTGATGCTGAGAACCCGGATATACGGCTCAGAGAGGTGGAGGACGAGGGCGTGTTGACGGAGTTTGCCGAGGGCAAGACCGTCAAGGCGTATCGCACCATGCAGGTGATTTACGGTGAGTTGTATTCGCCGATGGCTACAAAAGTCGGAGGCAAGGAGACCCCGGTAATCAAACTCGGAGTGCCCGAGCAGAGCGAGGAACACCTCGAACTCATCAAGGGCAAGACCGTGGGACGCGATGGCATCGAGTATGGGCTTATCGTCATTGATAAGGGACAAGGCAAGGGCACACTCACCGTGGCTAACAATCCGTATATACATGCATCGCTCTCAGCGCTCAACGACCAATTCACCTCAGCGCATGCTCGCCCCAACTTGGTACTAGTCGAGGTAGAGATACCGGTGAGCGAGTTGACGAGCGGTTATAGAGCCAATATGGCAAAGAATGCCGTGGGAGAGATGTCATGGCACAGCGGCACCGTCAGCGGACAGTTGTCAGCCCTGGGCAAGCCACGTCGCGTTATTCTCTCGCGCTACGACCGACCGGTGCGCATCGTGCCATATCGCGAGGTAGCTGAGATGATAGCCAAGCAACTCGAGGGCACCGACATCGAGATACCGTACAATGTAGTGCAACCGCAAGTGCGAGCCGAGCTGGAGCGCCTTGGAGTACGCATCAGCGAGAAAGCATCGGGCACCGTGGGTGACGAGGCAGACTTCGGCAAGGCAGAGTATGTGACCGACCAACAAATCGAGCGCATCAATGCACGGCAGAAGGAGATGGCGCAGACATCGCATGAGGCGAAGAGCGCGCATGCCGAGAGACTGTCGCAGAAGCTCAATACCAAGGTGCGCATCATCAGTGATGTAAACGAAATCACGCAACGCAATGCCGCGATGCAGGAGCGCATGCGCAAGAGCAAGGGCTGGTTTGACCCGGCAACCGGCGAAGTGGTAATCGTATTGCCGAACAATCGCAACGTCGAGGACGTGGCTGCCACCGTATTCCACGAAGTGGTGGCGCACAAAGGCTTGCGCGAGATGGTCGGCGAGGAGAATTACGACGCCTTCTGCGACGAGATATACAAGCACCTCAACAAGAAGCTGAAGCAGCAGATTGATGAGGAGACCACACGACGCTTCATGAAGGACCCGAAGACCGAGCATGAGAAGCATCGCCGAGTAGCTATCGACGAGATGTTCGGGCGCTTGAGTGAGAAAGGCTTTGAGGACTTTACGAGCGAGGAGCGCAGCATCTGGATGAAGCTAAGGACCAAGGTCCTCGAAGCGATTAACAAGTTCCTCGGCTCGCTGAAGTTGCCCAAGTGGGTAACCTTAGGCGACAACGAGTTGCGCTATATGTTGTGGCGCAGCCACGAGCGTCTCAGCGGCAAGAGCAACTACGTGAACATGGCGCGTGACGTCGCCAAGCGCAACGAGTTAGGGCTTGCGAATGACGTAATATTCAAGATGGGCGACAAGCCGGAGACCTT
>JBJEDD010000107.1:0-2949 GCA_051871715.1 Muribaculaceae bacterium
GTGGCGACCGTCGAGGGTGTAAACGTCGACGCTGTCGTATTCACCGACTACCTCGATGAAGCCTTGACCACCGATAACGGCTACGGTAGCCTCGTCGGCATCGCTGATGATATCCTCAACGCCGGTCACCGATTTGGAGGCAAATATTGCCATAGAGTTGTAGGGCAGAGATACCGATACATTGTTGGTGCCCGAGAGTGTGGGGGTAACGCCCAGAGTAGCGCAGATGAGTTGGTTGTTGGAACTGCTGATGACGCTTGCCTTAGCGGAGATGGTCACGTTGCTGCCCGAGGTGGCGGGGTTGATGAATGCGATAACTTCCTTGTCACCATTGCGGAGGGTCATAGTGCGAGGCTTGGACATATCGCCGCCGAGGTTGGTCTGGCTGAATGTAGCGCTTGTCGAGAACAAATCGGGATTGTCCTTGCGGAGACCGCACAGGGCGCAATATACATCGTGCAGGGCGCTATAGTTGGCGTTGTCGAGGTTGCCCCAGATTACGCGCTTGGGGTCGGTGTTGTTGCCCGAGGCATTCTTGGTCGATTGGTTGGCACCGAGTTCGCCGAATTGCCAGATCATCTTGGGACCGGGTGAGAGGAGCAATTGCACGGCGCACAAGCCGAGGCGCTTGGCAACATTGGCAGCGGAGCGCATGGCTGTGGGGGCCTTCACCGACATGGTATAGGCTACGCGTTCCTCATCGTGGCTCTCGGCATAGGCGATAATCGAGCCGTCGGGACGACCATAGCCGGTGTAGAGTTGGCTGAGTTTGCCACCGTAGGAGTCTTCGGCTTGTCCGATACCGAATTGTGTGAAGTTGTGGTTGAAGTTAGCCCACAAGAGTTGACCGTCATTTGCCATCTCGGTTTCCTCATCGGCACCGGCAAGGTTCTCATTGATGTGGATACCATTGGGCTTCACCGATGTGATTACCGAGTGGAGGTGAGCCATGCGGTTGATGCGCGATTGGTTCTTTGCCTCGGTGCCCGAGCCGTAACTGTTGTTGTCGCCGAGACCCTTGACGAGGTCAAAGCGGAAGCCGTCGACGTTGTAGGCGGTCATCCAGTAGCGGAGCACGTCGTCCCATTGCTGTTGCACGAGGGTGTTGCCTTGGTTCCAGTCGTTGAGCACGCTGTAGTCGTGGGGTGCCACCTTGTTGTAGAAGGGGTTGGAGTCGATGTTGTACATCTGATACCAGGGGTGCAAGCCGTCGCTCTGGTTGAATACGATATCGAGGATAACGGCGATGCCATTTTGGTGGCATACCTCGACGAAGTCCTTGTAGTCCTTGGGCGAGCCGTAAGCCTTGTCGGGAGCGAAGTAGAAGTTGGTGTTGTAGCCCCACGAGTTGTTGCCGTTAAATTCCATGATAGGCATGAGTTCCACGGCATTGACGCCGAGGCTCACCAGGTAGGGTATCTTGTGGATAGCGTCGCGCACAGTGCCGTTACCCTCGGCTTTGCCTTCGGTACCGGTCCAGTCGCGGAAGAGCATCTCATAAATTACGAGGTTGCGGTGGTCGGGAATGGTGAAGTTGCTGAATTTGTAGGAAGTATCGAGATTGCCCTGGTAAACGGCGAGGACCACGTCGTCGAAGCGCTCGTAGGGATACTGCGGGCAGTCGGGATAGACGGTGCGGTCGAGGAATTTGTCGCTATAGGGGTCGAGGACCAAGCGAGCATATGGGTCGCCCACCTTGATGCTGCCATCTACAATATAATAATAAGGATATTGCTTGGCGGGGTCAAGACCCTTGACAGTGGTCCAGAAATAGCGTTGACCGTTGTAGTCTTGATAAGCCATGACGTTCTCGTTGCGGATAGCGTAGTCGTCCCACGAGGGTACGAGGATGACGCTCTGCTTGCCGGGGGCGGCGAGGCAGAAGGTCACCGAGCCGTCGCTATTGGCAACAGCGCCCATCTTGGGTGTGCCGCCGGGGTATGTGCCGGGCTTGGATGCTTCGGGTACGACGATGGTAAGTTTCTTGGTCACCGAGGTGCCGGCATTGTTGGTGGCGGTGGCGCTGAACTCATAGGTGCCGAGAGCCGGGAAGGTGTAATTGGCTGTCAGCGAGGTTACACCACTCTGTGATGCGATGGATGTACCGTTGACGGTGAGGTTGATGGTGGCAGCCTCGCTGGTGGCTACGCTCAGCGTAGTGGTAGTGCCGGTGGTGGTCAAGCCTGTGATGCTCGACTGCAGTGCCATATTGAAGCCGTCGGGGTATACATCTACGAAGATATCACCCCCGGCTGCGGTCTTGCCTTCCTTGTCGGCGGTGGCGGTGCGGAACACCAGTGCCACGCGCTCAACAATTTCGTCGGCGGCGAGGTCGGGGAAATAAGACTTGAAAGTGCCGATTTCCAATTCGTAGGTATTGGCGCTCTTGTAGGTCAACTTGTATTTGGCTGAGTTGTCGAGCCAAGTGGGAGCATACTTCCAGTCGCTCGATGAGGTGCTCTTGTTGGTGATAAGACCGATGTGAGCATAGATGGCTGTCGAAGACGGCAAGTTGGCGAGTGCCTTATTGGAGCCTTCGGCATCGGGGTGATACGTCAGTACGATGCCTGTGCTGCTATGTGTCAGCAGAGGAGGATTGGAGGTGACAATCTGCGCTTGCATTGCTATGGCGCTGATTGCTAAGACCAAAAGGAGGAAAAATTTCTTCATGGTTATATGTTTAAGTGATAAATAAGCGGGTTACAGCCTACAAATTTACTAACAATATGCAATTCAACCAAATTTAACACCTTATTCCGTCGCTTTTTTAACCTTTTTTGTTGAGAATGACTCGTAAAGCACAATTTAACTCTATTTTTTATCATAAATCGCCGAAAAGTCGCTACCTTTCCATCTTTGACAGTTTTGGCTTTAATACACTGAAACAGAACGGCTTATGCCGTTCTGTTTTGTAGTACTATTGGGTTGGTGTTGAGTTTTAACTGTTTT
>JBJEDD010000108.1:0-2949 GCA_051871715.1 Muribaculaceae bacterium
AAGTTGGGAAGTTCGTTGTTAAGTATTAATGATGAAACGCGAGGTAATGTAGCTCGTATTATCGCTGCAACTCCCGGCTATGAACGCTTTCAGCGAGATGCGGTCATTAAGAGTAATACCAAGACTATTAATCATCCTTATTATTCACATTATGCTCCCTTGCAGCGCCTTTGTATGAGAATTCTGCGTCACGAACAGATAAAATATGGCGTGGATGATGACCACAGTATATATGGAGTACTGTTTGATGTGGCTTCGTTATGGGAAGAATATTTGGCAAAGATTCTTGTCGGATTGGATTATGTTCATCCCAATAATCGAAAAAAATCCGGGGCTGTGTATCTTGCCAAGAATGCCTTACAAAGATATCCTGATTTCTATAGCAAAGACGAGCAGATCGTAGTAGATGCAAAGTACAAGAGGGAGGTATCCCGAGATGATGAGCATCAAGTGATAGCATATATGTATCGCTTTAAGGCGCGAGAGGGTGTGCTTCTGCAACCTACAGCGTCTCCTCGCCGGGGCATTTCATATGAATTGCAGGGGTATGGCTCTTATTTAAGAACCTATTACTTCGCAGTTCCTCAAGCTACGGATTTCAAGCAATTTGTTGCTGAAATGGCTCAGCGTGAGGAGCAAATGAAAACAGACTTTAAGCAACCTCAGTCTTAGCTGAGGGAGAAGCCGTCGGATTCGATGATTTGGGCAGCGAGGGAGTCGGCGGCGTGGATGAGACCTACCAGCGGGGTCTTCTTTTGTGCCGTGCGGTACGAGCGGTCCATTTCGATGCTCTGAGTAGCGAGATCCCAAGGCGCCATGTGCCAGCGTATGGCGAGCAATTCATCGTCTTCAAGGTCGAGACCGGCGCGCAAGAGCATCATCACCGATTTCTCGCCGTGTCCGGCGGGGAAGTTGGAGTAGTCGACATCGTAGGTCTGTACTTCCTCCCAAATGCCGATTTCATTCTTTTGCTTGCGTTTTACTTGGCGGTAAATATCAGCCTTGCACACGTCGTGGAGTAGGGCAGCGATGGCGATCGACTCAGGCTGAAGCATTGGCTCGCAATCGGGTCGCATGGCAATCATATCCTCGCGGAGTCGCATCGCTACGTCGTATACGTTGAGCGAATGGAGCAAAAGCCCTCCGGCAAAGTTGAAGTGGTTGCGCACCGATGCCGGCGCTGCAAAGAAGCCCACCTCATCGAGGTAGGTGATGATGTCGTCGATATTTTCTATTTGTGTTGAGCGCAGTATGTCGCAAAAGCGTTGTTTGGCTGCGGTAATGTCGGTTTCCATTATAATATATTAATGTGTAAAATCAGAGAATAGGACTGAGAAGACGAAGAATGGACTCAAGGGCGCGACGCAACAACGGGCGTTTGCGCCATGCGGTGGGTATCACGCGCGTGCACGACTCCAAGTCTTTCTTGTATATTGCGAGCATTCGCTCGTTGAACGGACGTGAGTAGAAGAACATATTGCCCTCGAAGTTATGCTCGAAAGAGCGGAAGTCGAAGTTTGTCGAGCCTATGGTGACAAATTCGTCGTCAATTAATATGGTCTTGGAATGTAGCATCCCGGCATCGTAGAAATAAATCTTGACGCCGGCTCGGAGACACTCGGTGATATATGACGAGGATGCGTAATTCAGGAGGAAGGAGTCGCCACGGCGTGGTATCATAATGCGCACATCGACATGAGCCAGGGCTGCGGTGACCAAGTCCTTGAGCAGTGTGTCGGTAGGCAAGAAATAGGGTGTCTGTATGTAGATACGTTGTCTCGCATTGGAGATTGCCTTGTGGAACGATAGCGAAATGTTACTCCATGACGACGTCGGTCCCGATGTGACCACTTGGGCATATATGTCGCCCGGGAAGGGCGCCGGACAAGCCTTGATTTCATCTATCAGTGGTTGCCCCATTGAATACCAATCTACTGCGAAGGCATATTGCAAAGCCGCAACTACCGGACCGGTGACGCGCACATGGGTGTCGCGCCACGATGCAAATTTGCCCCCGTCGATGTAGCGGTCGGCGATATTCATGCCGCCCATATAGCCTACATTGCCGTCTATGACGCTGATTTTGCGGTGGTTGCGCCAGTTGAGTCGTGTGCCAAGTTGTGGGAACGTCACCTCAAAGAAGGGGAAAATCTGCACTCCGGCATCTTTCATACGCTTGAAGAAGCGATTCTTGACCTTGAATGAACCTACGTGGTCGTAAATCACGCGAACTGTCACTCCGGCGCGGGCTTTTTCAATAAGTATATCGGCTATCTCGTTGCCCAGAGTGTCGTTCTCGAAGATATAATACTCGATGTTAATCGACTCAACAGCGGCGCGAAGGTCGCGCTTGTATGCCTCAAACTTTGCTGCTCCTGTGGTGAAGACCTCTACGTCATTACCCCCGTACAAGGCTGAGCCGCATAGTGAGTGCGCAAGCCCGATTTGTTGTTTTGACTCGGGCGTAAGAGCGATTTTGTGAATGTCTGTTACATGTGGCAAGTCGCGCTTCTTGAGGCGTCGCCGATTGTGCCGGGTCAACTTGCGCGTCGTGCGGATATTGCGCCCGAAGAAGATATACAAGATAATGCCCACCATAGGCAACAGCAGCAACACCGTCACCCATGCCAACGACTTCACCGGGTTGCGGTTCTCCGAGATAACCACAGCGATAATCGATATGACAGTGACAGCATATATGACGAATATGGTGTTGCGCAACCATGTCCAGTCAATGCCTTGTGCCATTAAATCAAACATCACTGCAAGTTACAAACTTTTGCTAAAGTCATCATCATTCTTAACATAAATTAACGCCCGTTTGAACCCAAATGAGATGCAAAAGAAAAATAAAGGCGTTGTTGTTGCATAGTGGCGGAAAAATGGCTACCTTTGCAATGACTCTAAAACTGAACTGACCTATGCTATATACAAACACTAATGGTAGTG
>JBJEDD010000109.1:0-2938 GCA_051871715.1 Muribaculaceae bacterium
TAAAACAACATTTGCCAAGTTTTTTACCTTACCATTAGGAAAATTGTATCGATTCCTAACTTTAGTTAGTTCATATTTTCTAAGCAACTCAATCAATATGAAACGAAATGGGAAAAAGGTGTGAATATGATGATGCCCATCAATATGAGTCGCGTGAATTCTTTCAATGTTTATTACCTTGTCAAGTTGAGCATCCCATTCATTCTTGATTGCCTCCAGTAAATCATTAGAGTAGAAAGGGAGATTGCGGACATTTTTGGTAAAAACATTGTTCTCATCAACTATACCGGCTACTTTAAGCGTGGGATTGCTTGTCAGAGCACGTCCTTCGGTCAAATTTAGGTGAACGCCAAATGAAGCCTGTGGATTGCGGTCAACAATAGCATGGACCTCTTCCCAAGTAATACTATTTGCCAAAATTGTTGATGAGGTTATAAGTCTATGATCAAGGGCATTGCCAATAGCCTTATTTACCTCCGATGACTTTCCCAAATCATCTGCATTTATAATCACCTTAATCATTATCCCTAAATTCCCAAAATCATCTAAAATAACAATCCTATGTCAAAAAACATTTTTTACTCTTTGCGCCAGACCATTTTGTTGACTACGGTGACGTAGCTCTGGATGATTTTGACGACGATATTGCTGACGTTCTCGCCGGTGTAGACGCCTACGGGGGTGCCGTCGTCGTGGGCGGCGTTCATCGCTATGGCGGTGTCGACGGCTTGCAGCAGGCTGCGGGTGTCGATGCCGGCGAGGATGAAGCCGGCGTTGTCGAGGCTCTCGGGGCGCTCGGTGCTGGTGCGGATGCACACTGCCGGGAAGGGGTGTCCTACCGAGGTGAAGAAGCTGCTCTCCTCGGGCAGGGTGCCGCTGTCGCTGATGACGGCGGCGGCGTGCATCTGCAGGCAGTTGTAGTCGTGGAAGCCCAAGGGTTCGTGGCGTATCACGCGGCGATCGAGTTGGAAGCCGCTCTGCTCCAGGCGCTTGCGCGAGCGTGGGTGACAGCTGTAGAGGATGGGCATGTCGTAGCGCTCGGCGATGGCGTTGATGGCTGTGAACAGCGACAGGAAGTTTTTCTCGGTGTCAATATTTTCCTCGCGGTGGGCGCTCAGCAGTATGTATTTGCCTTTCTCGAGTCCCAAGCGGCTGTGGATATCGCTGGCTTCGATGTCGGCGAGGTTGTTGTGTAGCACTTCTGCCATAGGCGAGCCGGTGAGGTAGGTGCGCTCGCGTGGCAAGCCGCAGTCGGCAAGGTAGCGGCGAGCGTGCTCGCTGTAGCAGAGGTTGACATCGCTGATGATGTCGACGATGCGGCGGTTGGTCTCCTCGGGCAGGCACTCGTCTTTGCAGCGGTTGCCGGCTTCCATATGGAAGATGGGTATGTGTAGGCGCTTGGCGGCTATGGCGCTCAGGCATGAGTTGGTGTCGCCCAAGATGAGCAGGGCATCGGGGCGGATGTCGACCATCAGCTTGTAGGAGCAGTTGATGATGTTGCCAACGGTGGCTCCGAGGTCGTCGCCCACGGCGTCCATGTACACCTCGGGGTCGGCGAGCTTCAGGTCTTTGAAGAATACGCCGTTGAGGTTGTAGTCGTAGTTCTGTCCGGTGTGGGCGAGGATGGTGTCGAAGTATTTGCGACATTTGTTGATGACTGCCGCCAAGCGGATTATCTCGGGGCGGGTGCCGACAATGATGAGGAGTTTCAGCTTGCCGTTGTCGGCAAAGTGGATGTCTTTATAATCGGTTTTCATTTGTTTACCGGGTCATAGTAGGTGTCAGGTCGCGAGGGATTGAAGATTTCGTTGCAATACATCACGGTCACGAGGTCTTCGGTCTCGCTCAGGTTGATGATGTTGTGGGTGTAGCCGGGAAGCATCTGCACGGCTTGTATCTTTTCGCCGCTCACTTCGTAGCTCCATATTTCTTCGGTCCCTTCTTTGCGCAGTTGGATGAGTCCGTGACCGCTGACGACAATGAATGTTTCCCATTTGCTGTGGTGCCAGTGTTCGCCCTTGGTGATGCCGGGCTTGGAGATGTTGATGCTCACTTGTCCGCAGTGGAGTGTGTGCATCAGCTCGGTGAAGGAACCTCGAGCATCGACGTTCATCTTCAGGTCGTAGATTGCTTTTTCTCGTGGCAGGTAGCTGAGGAAGGTAGTCATCAGTTTGTAGCGCAGGCTGCCTTGCGGTAACTCTATCATATTGACGCCATCCTTGTTGGATGCGGCATCTGCGCAGTCGTTGATGATGTCAACTATTTCGCCGAGTGTGGTCTTGTGGGTAACGGGCACGTAGCAGTAGCGACCATCCGGGGTGGGGACTGTCTCTACGCCTTCAAACTCGCAACGATGCTCCTTGCCACCGAGGGCGCCGATCATCTCTTCCACCAGGTCGTCGATGTAGAGGAGTTCCATCTCTACGCTGCGGTCGTTGACTTGAATGGGCAGGTCGTGGGCTATATTGTGGCAGAATGTGGCGATGGCGCTGTTGTAGTTTGGGCGGCACCACTTGCCGAAAAGGTTGGGGAAGCGGTATACCAGCACCTTGGCGCCGGTCTCCTTGCCGTATTCAAACATCAGCTCCTCGCCCGCCTTTTTGCTCTTGCCATACTCGCTGGTGCCAAATCGCCCTGCAAGGGTCGCTTGGATTGATGAGCTAACCATAACAGGGCAATTGTTCTTGTGTCGTTTCAGCGTGTCCAACAATGTCGAGGCGAAGCCGAAGTTACCTTCCATAAACTCTTTGGGGTCTTGCGGGCGATTTACTCCGGCGAGATTGAATACAAAATCTGCCTCGGCACACCAACGATCTAAGTCGGCGGTGTCGGAGTCTATATCGTATTCATATACTTCTTCGACTGTCACATCGTAGCAACGAGCCTTGCCGTCGCGTATGTTGCGCAATTGTGCACACAGGTTGCGCCCTACAAAGCC
>JBJEDD010000110.1:0-11416 GCA_051871715.1 Muribaculaceae bacterium
TCCATCAGCGGTAGTCCTTGAATTGCTCGCGGAGACGGTGACGGGCAAAGTGGATGCGGCTTTTTATGGTCCCCAAGGGCAAGCCGGTCTCCTCGGCAATCTCGCTGTACTTGTAGCCGGCGATGTGCATCGAGAAGGGGAGTCGATAGTCCTCGGGAAGAGCATCTATAGCCGAAGTAATCTCCTCGGCATGAAGGGAATCTTCGGGTGCATCAAAGCCTGATGTCTGGGGCAGATTGAGGTGATAAAGGTTCTGTGTGGTATCAATCATCGTCGCTGCCATCACACCCCGGCGATAGTTGTTAATGAAGATATTGCGCATGATGGTGAACACCCACCCCTTGAAGTTGGTGTTCTCGGCAAATTTCTCCTCATTGTCCAGGACCTTGAGTGTAGTGTCCTGCAGTAGGTCGTATGCGTCATCGCGATTAGCGGTCAACATGTAAGCGAAGTTGAGCATGTTGTCTTGCAATTGCATCAGCGAGGCTTGGAATTTTTCGCTTGTCATATTGGTGCGTTTTTGTGGGTTTTTTATAAAGTTCCGAGGGCTCTGTCCCCTTGTTGCTTGCAAAATTACGGAGTAAAAAGTGCTAAGCAAAAATATTTTAGTTAAACATTGTTAATATAGCGCTTATATTTTGAAAGTAGCCTAAAACACCTATAATTTAGCAAGTTAGTTATATTAACACTTGTTGAGGAATATTTTGGATAATCCATTTGCTTACAATCTGTCACTCCACCGTTAACACTCGCTTTTTGTGCCTCGCTATGCTGTATTTTAAGGGATTATTGCTAACTTTGTGCCGTGGAAACGAAGATAAGCATAGTAATCCCGGTGCGCAACCGCGCCGACAGCGTGTGCCGCACTCTCGACAGCATCGCGGCGCAGACCTACCGCCCGCTGCGTGTGATTGTGGTTGACAACGGCTCCACCGACGGCTCCACCGATGCCGTGCAGCATTGGGCTTCGCAGCACTGCGATAACAATCTGTCACTCACCCTGCTGAGCGAGGCTCAACCGGGCGCTTGCGCGGCTCGCAATCGCGGATTGCAGGCTGTCGACACCCCCTGGACTATGTTCTTCGATAGCGATGACACTATGCGTCCAGAGCACGTGGCTCGCGCAATGGCTGTCGCAGAGGCACACCCCGATGCCAACATCATCGGCTGGGATGTACTCCATCACTGCGGGTCCGTTGAGACACGCAAGCGCTTCATCGTCAAGGATATAGTGTATAACAACTTGATGCACTCTTCGTTTGCCACCCTGCGATATATGGCTCGCACCGACTTGTTTCGTCGCGCCGGCGGCTGGCTACTCGGCGCCCGGCTCTTCGACGACGTCGAGTTGGGCATGCGTCTTCTCGCCCTCAACCCCACGGTGGTCCATGCCGGCAGCGACATCACCGTCGACGTGTTCGAGAGCGAGCAATCCATAAGCACCGCCTCGCGCGCCGATATTTCACATATGGATATCGCTGTCGATGCCATCGAGAGGAGTCTGCCCCACAATCACCGTCATTGGGTGGACCTGCGACGGCTCATCTTCCTTGCCGGCGACGGTGCCGGCGACCCCGCTGCTCATCAACGCGCCACCGCCATCATCGCCGCGACACCTCTGCCGCGTCGCATGCTGTGGCAAATCCTTTACAATTACTCACGCGCCGGCGGACGAGGCGTCGCCCGCATCTATCGGCTATTTACTGCATTGAAAATCTGATAATTATGGCTCGCAGAATACTACTATGCCTCAACCACCTCGGAGGCGAGGAACTGAAATATGTGTTGAAAGCATTTGAGGACAACTGGATAGTCCCCATGGGACCCGATGTCGACTCATTCGAGCGCGACTTGGAGGCTTTTGTGAATGACCGCGAGGGTGCTCCGGCGCTCGACAAGCGCGTTGTGGCGCTGTGCAACGGCACCTCAGCAGTCCAACTGGGCTTGATGGGCTGTGGCGTCCGCGCCGGCGACGAGGTCATCGCCCAGTCGTTCACCTTCTGCGCGTCGGTAAATCCCATCCGCTATCTCGGCGCAAAACCCGTCCTTGTCGACTCGGAGCCGGAGTCGTGGAATATGGACCCCGCTCTGCTCGAGGAGGCTATCCGCGACCGCATTGCCGTCACCGGGCATGCCCCGCGAGCCATCGTCGCCGTTCACCTCTATGGCATGCCTTGCCGCATCGACCAAATCCTCGCCATTGCCGACCGCTACGGCATCCCCGTAGTGGAAGATGCCGCCGAGGGCATGGGCAGCCGCTTCGACGGGCGCGAATGTGGCACCTTCGGGCGCTACGGCGTGTTGTCGTTCAACGGCAACAAGATGATCACCACCAGCGGTGGCGGTGCCATCATCTGCCCCGACGACGAGGCTCGCCGACGCTTGATGTTTTTTGCCACACAGGCTCGCGAGTCCTATCCCTATTACCAGCATGAGGAACTCGGCTACAACTTCCGCCTGTCGAATGTGTGCGCCGCCATCGGGCGCGGACAGATGCGCATCCTCGCCGATCACCTCGCTCATCACCGCCATGTGCAAGCCCTCTATCGCGAGTTGCTCGCCGATATTCCGGGCATCACCCTCCACGAAAATCCCTCGCCGCGATACGATGCCAACTTTTGGCTCTGCACCGTCACCCTCGACGACAGTGTGCGCGTGCGTGGACGCGAAAACGCCTATGCCGAGGTGATTAGTGGCGCTGTCGGTGGAGCCGCCGGCGTGACCCATCGTGCCACCTCGCCTCACACCGCCGTGGAGCCTAACGTTGATGTAGAGGCTCTGCGACTCGCCCTACAAGCCGCCGGCATCGAGAGCCGCCCGCTGTGGAAGCCCATGCACCTGCAACCCTTGTATGCCGATGCGCCGGCTTATGTCAACGGCACCGCCGAGGGGCTCTTCCGCCGTGGCTTGTGCCTCCCCGCCGGTCCATACGTCTCCGACGATGATGTCCACTACATCGTCGACACCATCCGCGCCTCCCTCCAATAGTTTTTGTAATTATAAAAATTTGTTGTACCTTTGCCATAATTCAAAAAACCTCAAAGAACTATTTATGCCTCAGATTAGTTTATTTTATGGAATAATCATATTAATGAACTTTGCTGACCATGCTCCGGCACATTTTCATGCTTGGTATGGTGATTATAAAGTAATAATCAGCATTAAAGATGGTGTTGTTAGAGGTGAAATGCCCGGTCGAGCACTGAAAATGATTCTTGAATGGCTTGAATTGCATCGTTTAGAACTATTGTCCAATTGGGAAAAAGCTCAAAAAGGATTACCCTTGGACAAGATAGAACCACTAAATTAGAAGGATATGTTTATTGAGGTTGTAAAGGCGGAATATGTTGATAACTACCGTATTAGACTATGGTTTAATAACAATATCACAAAGGTGGTGGACTTGAAATCATCGCTTAAAGGCGTAGTTTTTGAGCCACTCAAAAATATTGATTTTTTTAAACGGTTTGTAATTAAATATAATACTGTAGAATGGGAAAATGGTGCAGACTTTGCACCGGAATACCTTATTTCCTTGCCTGAAGCTTAGTTACAGGGGCTTGAAGTCGAGGGAGGCGGGGTCGAAGGTGGCTCCGCGATAGACTTGGTCGAGGATGCCGTCAGCGATGACCTCATCGCGCTCTCCGGCAACGACTCGCCGGTTGACAATAGCCCAAATATCATCGCTCACCGCCAACGCCGGAGCGATGTCGTGGGTCGAGAGTATCACCGTGGTGCCACTGTCGGCGATATGTCGCAACAACGCCATAATCTCAAAACGTGCCGACACATCGAGGAACGAAGTAGGCTCATCGAGCACCATGACGGGGGCTTGCTGGGCGATAGCGCGGGCAATCATAGCCTTCTGGCGCTCGCCGTCGCTGAGCGAGGCGACGAAGTCGCCGCTCTTGTGGCTCAAGCCCACCGACTCGAGGGCTGCAGCCACGGCATGGCGGTCGTCGGGGGTGAGACGCCCCAAGAAACCCGAGTAGGGATGTCTGCCGATAGCAACTAACTGAGAGACAGTGAGTCCGCCACCGCCCGAGCGGTCGGTGAACACCACGCTGATGAGGCGAGCGCGAGCCGCCGCCGAGATGTCGGCGACACGGCAGCCGTCGATAACCGCCTCGCCGGCGAGGGGCGGCTGGGCGCCGGTGAGAGTGCGCAGCAAGGTCGACTTGCCGCTGCCATTAGCACCTATGAGCGTGGTCACCGCGCCCACACGCGCCGTGAGGGTCACATCTTCGACTATCGGCTTGCCGCGATAGCCCGCGGTGAGATGGTTGGCTTGCAGACTCATAATCAATTAAAATAAAAAATTGAGCGACGCTTCAAGATGATATACAAGATGATAGGCGCACCGATGATGGGAGTGACGGCATTGACGGGGAGGATACCCACGGCACCGGGACTCACGCATATCCACAGGCACAGCACGCCGATGGCGGCACCGATGAGTGCCGAGGCAGGCAACAGCAGGCGATGGTCGGAGGAGCGCACCGCCATGCGAGCGATATGCGGCACCACGATGCCGATGAAGCCGATAGGTCCGCACCACGCCGTGGCAAAGGCGGTGAGCACGCCCGAGAGCAACAGCAGTCCGCGACGTGCGGCAGCCACATTGACGCCCACCGAGGCGGCATATCGCGAGCCTAAGAGCAAGGCGTTCAGCGTCTTGGCATAGAGGAGCGAAGCCAGCGCCGGCACAATGACGAGGATTGCAAAGAGGGGTATATCGTCCATGGTAACCCCGCTGAATGAGCCGAGCCCCCAGATGACATAGGTGTGGATGCTCTCGCGTGTAGCAAAGAAATTGAGCAGCGAAATGCCCGAGGAAGTGAGGTAGCCGATGAGGATGCCGGCAATGAGGAGCATGGTGGCAGAGCGCACCGCCGAGGCGAGCAAAGTGAGCAGGGCGAGGACGCCGAGGGCTCCAGCAAGGGCACCGGCGAGCACGGCGCTCTGGCTCCATGCCGTGGCGGTGGTGGTGAGGGCGAGCATGACGATGGCGACACCGAGGCTGGCGCCCGAGGAGATGCCCATGATAGACGGACCCACCAAGGGGTTGTCGAAGGTGGTCTGCATGAGCAGTCCGGCAATCGACAACGCCATGCCGCAGAGCAGGGCGGTTATAGCCGCGGGCAGGCGAGTGTTCATGACGATATAGTCAACCGATGGCTTGCCGCTGCCCCCGGTGAGGGCGGCGAGCACATCGCCGGCGGCGATGTCGGCGGCACCGGTGAACAAGCAACCGACAAAGGCAAGCACAGCGACCGCCACGGCGGTTAGGAGGACTATTATCGCGCGTTTATTGCTCACTGTGCCAGGGGTTTATAGTAATGCATTGGCTGACCGTTGCGCAACTCAGGGTGGAACACATAAATCATATCGCGCAAGACCCGCTCGGGGTGGAATGCTATGTCGCGGAACATCGGCGAGGTGGAGGCATCGCAGTAGTATATGCCGGCGGGGAAGGCGGCAAAAGCACGACAGTGGGGCATGCGGTCGGCAAGGATATCGGGCGAAGACTCACCTTGCTCGTTGAGGAGCCAGATGTCGGCATTGCCGGCATGAGCGATGACCGCCTCCTCGCTCAGTTGAAGCGAGCCGGTGTCGGTGTTGTCGCTGAACACATATGTGGCGCCTGCATCGGCGATGAGTTGCGCCTTGTAACTGGAGCCACCGGGGAGGTACCACACGCCCATATAAGGGCGCTCGGTGAGCACCGTGGGGCGGCGGACAGTGGCGCAGGCATTGTCGCGCAGTCCGCAATACTCGTGGCACACTTTATCGTAGATCGAGTCGGTGAGCGCCTCGCGACAGGTGAGCAAGCCTATGAATTTTATCCACTCGGCGCGAGCAAGAGGTGTATGTTCCAAGTAATCAGCCATATACACCACCGGGATACCGGCGGCGCTGATTTTAGAGTTATCCACACCATCCTCGGGCGAGAGGATAATGGCATCGGGCGCGATGGCGATGATTTTCTCGACCATAGGCGCGAGCGACGAGCCGATAGAGGCGATCGAGCCGTCGGCAAGCCGCCCGGAGACCGGATCGTCCGGGGCAAAGAATTGCGGGTCGGCGACAGCGACCACGGCATCGAGACAGCCGATTTCGTCGAGAGCGGCAGTGTGCACCATCGAGTAGACGATGCAGCGCTGCAGGGGCACGGTGATGGCGGTGAGGCTATCGGGCACGGCGACGATGGAGTCGCGAGGCACCAAGGCATATTGAGCCATGGGCTTATCGGGGTTCCAGGGGTCGTCGACGCGCACCTCGGTGTATCCGTCACGCGGGGTGATGTGCAGGTAGGCGGCACCTGTGGTCGGTGACTCGCCCTCGGGCAAGGCTTGCGAACCGCCGCAACTGACGGCAGCGAGTGTCCAAATTACTAATATAACATTTAATACCCTCATTATAAGAAATTTAATACTTAATAGACCATAAAAATAGAGGTTCGGGCGGCATAGATGTGCCGGCGGCGCAGCGGTCGCGCGCCTCGACGACGGATTGGAGATGGTCCTCGCCAGCCTTGTGCCGTCCCACGTCGACGAGGGTGCCCACCACAGCGCGCACCATATTGCGCAGGAAGCGGTCGGCGGTAATCTCGAAGTACCAATGGCAATCGTCGATGCGGTGCCACGCGGCGGCACGGAGGTCGCAGATGTTGGTCTTGACATCGGTGTGCAGTTTGGAGAATGAGGTGAAGTCGCGTCGCCCGAGGATAGCGGCGGCGGCGCGGTTCATGGCATCGAAGTCGAGGTTGGCAGGCGCCTGCCATGAGAGTTTGCCGGCAAAGGGGTCCTTGGCGGTGTGAGCCATATATCGGTAAGTGCGCTCCGTGGCATCGAAGCGAGCATGGGCATCGGCAGCCACCTGAGTGAATGAATGGATGGCTATATCCCTGCCACAGAGAGCGTTGAGCGAGCGCAGAAACTCGGGACGCAGGGGATCGAAGTCGTCGGGGAGGTCGACATGAGCAATCATTTGGCGGGCATTGACGCCGGCATCGGTGCGCCCGGCGCCGACGATGGGCATCGGGACACCGAGGAGGCGTTGCAGAGCATCCTCGATGACACTCTGCACCGTCACCACACCCGGCTGGACTTGCCAGCCATGGTAGGCGCCGCCATTGTAACTCAGGTCGACAAACCAGCGCATCAGTCGTCGTGCTCGAGGTAGGTGTAGCCGAAGAGCCCGGCGCGATAAGTAGAAACAAAGTCGCGGCCCTCCTCGGGGGTGATGGTTCCTGCCTTCATAGAAGCGGTCACCCAAGCCTCGACGTTGCGCACCAGTTTCTTGGGGTTGAATTGCACGTATTCGAGGACCTCATCGACGCTCTCGCCTTGGATGATTTGGTCGAGTTCGTAGTGGTCCTTATACACGCTGATATGCACGGCATTGGTGTCGCCGAAGAGGTTGTGCATATCGCCGAGGATTTCCTGGTAAGCGCCCACGAGGAACACGCCGAGGTAGTAAGGCTCGTTGGATTTGAGCGAGTGGACGGGCAGAGCGCCCTTGCTACCCTGCGAGGTGATGAAAGTGGTGAGTTTGCCGTCGCTGTCGCAGGTCATATCCTGGATTGTGCAGGTGCGTGTGGGCTTTTCATCGAGGCGCGAGAGGGGTATGATGGGGAACATCTGGTCGATAGCCCAAGCATCGGGGAGCGACTGGAAGAGCGAGAAATTGCAGAAATACTTGTCGGGAATCATCTTGGCGATTTTGCGCAATTCCTCGGGGACGTGCTTCATCGAAGCGGCGATTTCGCCCACCTCGCGAGCGATAGACCAGAAGAGTTTCTCGATTTGCGCGCGCGTGGTGAGGTCGAGCATACCGAGGGAGAAGAGGTCGAGTGCCTCCTCGCGAATTTGGAGGGCGTCGTGCCAACTCTCGAAGATGTTGTGCGAGTCGAGAGTATCCCAGATAGAGTACAACTCGCGGGCGAGTTCGTGAGCATCGTCGCCGACCTCGGCATCGTCGCGCCAGCGTGGCAGTTCGGTGGTCTCGAGCACATCGATGATGAGTATCGAGTGATGAGCGGTGAGGGAGCGACCGCTCTCGGTGATGATATTGGGCTGCTTGATATTGTTCTTGGTGCAGCACTCGACAATCGCCGAGATAGCGTCGTTGGCATACTCCTGGATGGAGTAGTTCATCGAACTCTCCGACGCCGATGAGCGCGTGCCGTCGTAGTCGACGCCCAAACCGCCGCCGATGTCGATGAAGTCGATGTCGAAGCCCATCTTGGAGAGTTGGACATAGAATTGAGTAGCCTCGCGGAGGGCATTCTTGATGACGCGTATCTTGGTGATTTGGCTGCCGATGTGGAAGTGGATAAGTTTGAGGCAGTCGGCGAGCCCGCGGCGCTTGAGAGTATCGAGCGCCTCGAGCAACTCCGAGGAGTTGAGACCAAACTTCGATGAGTCACCGCCGCTCTCGACCCACTTGCCGGCGCCGGTCGATGACAATTTGATGCGGATGCCGATATTAGGGCGAATCTTCAAGCGCTTGGCAACGTCGGCGATGATAGCCAATTCGTTGAGTTTCTCCACCACCAGGTATATGCGGCGCCCCATCTTTTGGGCAAGGAGAGCCATCTCGACATAGTTGGCATCCTTGTATCCGTTGCAGATGATGAGGGCATTGTCGGCGATGTTGGTGGCGAGGACGGCATGCAACTCGGGCTTCGAGCCGGCTTCCAAGCCGATATTGAATTTTTTGCCGTAGGTGATGATTTCCTCGACCACGGGGCGCATTTGATTTACCTTGATGGGGTAAATCATATAATTTTTGGCTTGGTAGTCGTATGTTTCGCCGGCTTGTGCGAAGCAGCGCGAAATTTTCTCGATGCGGTTGTCGAGGATGTCGGGGAAGCGCAAGAGCACGGGAGCGGAGATATCCTTGATCTTGAGTTCGTCCATGACGTCGCGCAAGTCGACGGGAGCATATCCGGCACGAGGAGTGACGACGACATGCCCCTTGTCGTTAATCGAGAAGTAGTTACGGCCCCAGCCGTTAATGTTATACAGTTCGGCACTGTCTTCAATGCGCCATTTTCTCATCGGCAGTAGATGTTAAAAAGGTGAGGTAATGCTAATAGTCACAAATGAGGATACAAAGGTACGATTTTTTTTTGAATGTTGAGGGTTTATTGTTTATTGTTTAGGGTTACCAGAAGGGGATGTTGAGGGAGGCGGGGTCGATGAGTGGCGGGAAGGTGAGGTGGTCGATGACGCTGAGGGCGATTGCACGCGCCATGAGGAGGTCGTCGTGGCTGCCGATGGCAGCGGCATATGAGCCGTCGGGGGTGTGCTCGTAGGTGAGCAACTCGTCGCAGGCGGCGCTGTCGTGCTCGATGTATGCGGCGGTGCGCACCTTGGCAATCAATCCGCTGATAATCATAGCCTTGGTGGCTCGGTTGGTATGGAATCCGATGCGCGACGAGGAGGTGCACAGGGCATCGTCGTAGACCTGACGGCGATAGATATTGGGATATGAATTAGCCATGAGGTCGAGGATATACATGCCATGCCCGCCGGCGGCACCACCCTCGAGGGAGTTGCTCTCGACGACGAGGAGGGCGTCGTTGTATTTTCGCCCGATCTCCATCGCCTTGTATGCGAGGAGGTCGTGGTAGATGTGCCCTCGCCACTGCGCCACTACCTCGGGGCGCGGAGAGTCGGCACGCAAGACGACGATGACCGAGAAGTCGGCACGCGGATTGGAGCCGCCGATATCTACAGCGACGACATAATGGGCGTGAGGCTCGGGATTTCGCCACACACATACGCCATTGACTATGTCGGGCGCCGAGCAGCCGGCACGGAGCGCCTCGACCTTGTCGCGCTCGAAGACCGAGGCACCGGTGGCAATGAACGCCTCCTCGGCGGTTGAGGGGAACTCAGCCATCATCTTGTCGGGCGAGCCCAGTTCGGCGAGTTTGAGTCGATACCAATAAATCTGTGCCTCGTCGCAGCCCATATCGGCGAGAGAGCGCTCGTAGTCGCTGAGGGTGTCCATGACGCGGGCATCGGCGGGTGGGTCCATGCGGTAATAATCGATATCCATCCATGGGACAAAGATGGCGATGCGGCCCTCGACGCCGGCACAGGAGCGGAGCCACTCGCGGTGGAAGAAATTGCCCACGCCATTGGCGGTGGACTCGATGGCGACGAAGGAGTCGGGGATGAGCGGCACCGAGCCACAGATGGCACGGAGGACATCCTCGGGGGAGCGCGAGGGCGTAGAGCGCCAGAATGCCACCTCGCTGAGGTGAGCCATGGCATAGTCGGCACCGCGCACGGCATCTTGGTTCTCGATAGAGGCGACAGTGACGCGGCAGCCGCGCCCGACGATTTCGCGCACATTCTCGGAGCGCTCAAAGGGCTTGAAAGCCGGACCGGCATCGCCGTCCCAGAGGTCGGCGGGATAGTTCTGCAAAATCTTGGAATACATACCACGGATAGTCGAGGAGGTATCCTTGACCTGGGAGCAGATGATAGAGTGCCAGTTGCGCTGGCGGCACGACTGTATCCAAGCCATGTAGGCAAGGACGAGGGTGGAGCCGCCCCACTGACGCGCCTTGAGGAGGATGGCACGCACCGGGAGACCGCGCCGGCGGACAGCCTCGAATTTACGGGCGACGAGGCGCTGGGGCTTGTTGAGGACCAGTGGTACATCGGCGCCGGTGATTTTGTGCTTGATGGTGACACAGCGCGCCGCCCAGTACTCGAAGTCGTGATAGCAACGCAGGCGCTGCCAAGCCTGCGGATTGGCGAGGACAGTGGGATATCGCGGGTCGTCGACCATAGTGACGGGCACAAAAGCACGAGGCATATCGGCGAGGGGTGTAGCCACCTCGACGCGCCCGAGGGCGTCGTCGGGGTCGCCTATGATGGGATTGTAGTCGGTAGCCATGGCATCAATCGAGCAAGATAGAGTGGAACAAGAAGCCGGGAGCGGCATCGCCGGCGAGGGATACCTCGAAGGCATCGCCGCGGGCGATGAAAGCGCGCGAGAGGGGCGAGCGCACCTCGCCGTCGAGGGCGAGCGACAACTCGGCACCCGGGGCGGTGCTGCCGAGATAAATGCGACGCACATCGATGGAGCCGGAGGCGATATTTCCGGCGATATATGCGCGGAGTACACGCGCCAGGGAGCCGGAGCAGGCGGCGCGGGCGCACCAGCGCACCGGTTGGCGGCTGTAGGGCTGCACCACGCCGAGGTGGTAGCAGTTGCCGTCGACATCGGTGACAAAAGATACGCCGGCGACCTGAGTGGTGAGGAATGGGTTGAGGGTCACGCCGATGCGGTAGCATCCGCCGGCAGCCTCATTCATCACCGTGGGGTAGTCGTCCTCGGGGATTAGCCACAACTCGGCACGCACACTGTCCCAGGCGAGAGCGCGGGCATC
>JBJEDD010000111.1:0-2886 GCA_051871715.1 Muribaculaceae bacterium
CTATGATGGTAATATGTTTCATATATGTATTGTTTTTGATGGGTCATTCAATTATATCCGTGAATACTTATTTTGAGAAAAGAGGCCTTATTATTGAGATGTAGTTAATTTTTAGAGGAATGCTTAAAGTTAATAAGCAAACAGCAAAGATAATAGTGTCAATAAGTAGGGTGATTATTTTTGGTTGTGTGTTATATGAAACGCTCTTTATTGCAATGATGAATAGACATATAAGTATTGATAGTAAGAGTACTTTTGCAATAATTGCAATTGGGAACATAGAGCACAACGAGGTAGAAAACCTTTTTGCGATATACCATATAAACACTATGGATGAAATTATTGAAAGCAATACATGTATCGCTGTAATCAATAATGGTTCTTGGAACAAATAAACAGCCAATAATTCAAGAGATACCAATACAATGAGATACCAAAAATGTACGCGCTGATAGAATAGAGTAGCTCCTAATGCAACAATAATAGAGTAGAATGTGATTATTTTAATGAAATATGTAAACAACTTTATACGAAAGAAATCGGCACTATTTGCATATAATTCACCATACATAAGTGTCATAATTTCTTTAGCTTCAAATAGACAAAAGATGGTGATAGGATATATGAGCATCGCTGATTTAGCGAACGCGCTATTCCACACGGGTAATATTTCTTTACGCATATCGCCTCCTTCTTTGACTTTTTTGCTAAAAAATGGTGTTAGAACAGCTGAAGTTGAACCAAGAATCATTCCTACGAAAGGAAGTTCCATTGCACCATTAGAGAACTCAGCAAATACTTCTGTGCCGAAGAAGTGGCTGATAAAGAATTGGTCGGTAGCGTTGATTAATGTGCCCCAGATAGTTGCGATAAATAATGGTAACGTGAATTTAAAAATATCTAGGTATGTTTGGTCTGTCGGGTCATTTGGCTGCCCTCTAACAGGTTTATTCTTAAGATATAAAGCGCATATAAAGGTTACAATAGCTCCTATATTGAAGCCAATGAGAGCTTCTCGACAGCCAAAGCCCCACAATAATACAGGTAAAACAATAAACAAAAGGTTTGCTACGGATGTCAATATAACATAGACTGACATCAAATGCGAACGCTGGTATGTGACCAAAATACTTTGTAACCCAAGAGTCGGAAGTAAGAAAAATGGTACAGGTGAGAATATCTTAAGCATCTCCGATAGATCTGGATTATTCAATATTTTTGCAATTATTCCTGATCCGAAAAACAATAATAGTGTTAATATGAAGCCAAGTATATAAAATAACCGAGATATTTTTCTCATTATACTCTTGGCCTCATTAATTGGGGACCTTGGTAAGAAATAGCTATATGCCTTAGGTAATCCCAATGTAAACATTCCTACTATTATGCTATAGATATAGAGCACTTGTTTGTATGTCCCATATTCTATCTTATCGAAATAGCGGCTCAAAATCATCGCGCTCACGATACTAAACCCCATCTGAAATAGGCTTGCCAATGCTACCCATGCAGCTTGTTTTGTGTTATTAGTACCCATTTTGAAAAAACTCAGTTATGGGATAAATTATTTGAAGGGGGGTATCGGGGGTGGGTCGGCGCTTGTGGGCGCTGACTTTGTTGGTGGGGTCTGTAAGGGGGCTTAGGGGATGAGGGAGAGGCGGGTGAGGAGGGTGCGGGTGGCGGGGTTGGTGATGTGGGGGGCGAGGCGCTCGAGGCGGCGGGCGGCGGCGCGGGCGGCGTCGGCGTTGCCCAGGAGGGTGTGGGCGGCGCGGAGGAGGGCTTGGAGCTTGCCGTCGATTTTGGGGTTGTTGAGGCGGGCGTCGCCCATGCGCCGCACGAATATGCTGAGGGGTGCGACGATGTCGGGGGGCAGTGGCTCGTCGGGGCGGTAGGCGTCGATGGCGCGCTGCAGGCGTGGAACGAAGGCGTCGATGATGTCGTAGACGCGGCGGCTGTCGCGGGCAAATTCGATGATGCTCACATAGTCGGCGCTGACGTTGTAGATGACGGTGGCAAGGTCTTGAGTGACAGAGATGTAGACGTTGCCGCTGCGGCTGCCACGGCGTGGCACGTAGCGCCCGCAGAGCCCGGCGAAGGGTCCGTCGACGATGCGTATGAGGTCGCCCTCGCAGAGGTCGACTTCGTCGGAGGCGTAGCAGGGCAGGCAGTTGCTGTGGGCGCGTGCGATGACGACGAAGGCGTCCATATCTGCCTGTGACACTGTGAGGTAGCGCTGCGAGCCGGCGCGGTTGATGATGAGCGAGTAGCCGTTGTCGGCGGCGCACAGGCGCTTGACTTGGTCCTCGGTGCCGTTGACAAATACGTAGTGGAATATCAGCGGGGTGTCGCGGCGCACCAACCGTCCGTTGCGCTCGACCATCTCGATGATGGTGGGGGCGAAGACGCTGAGCCGAGCGCCTGTGGCGGCGTTGAAGGCATTGACGGTGCGCGCGGCAGCGGCGGCGCGGTCGAGCGTGCTACTGATGTAGTTGAGGACAAACCATTGCGGCTCGGGCTGTTGCATGGCAGTGGTGGTGTAATACAATTAATTGGCTTAAATATGCTCAATGTGTTGATTTTCAGCCGATTATCAACATCACACATTTAAACCTCCGAAAACTCGGGTTCCCTGTCCCGTGAGTTCTCTGTCGCCTCGTCGTCGAGGCTTTTTTGCACCGCAAAGGTAGTAATTATCTCACAAATACGCAAATAAAAAAAGTGCGGGCACCCGGTGATGCGACAAAATGGCAGTCGCAACCGCTGTGGCACACCTCTTGTTATTATATGTAATAGAAACGTAAAAAACACAGTAGATTATGAACTTCAACAACTTTACAATCAAATCGCAAGAGGCTGTGCAGAAGGCTGTGGAAATCACTCAACGCG
>JBJEDD010000112.1:0-2872 GCA_051871715.1 Muribaculaceae bacterium
ATAATACATGACATATCTTCATTCTTCCGGTACTGATTGGTACTGCAAAGTTAGACAAAAAACCTTAACGCGCAAAATGAGTGCACCTAAAAAGCAAAAAAACAAATTCTACATGTATCCTGATTGAGCTATAATCAAGCTATATATGTTGATTTTGATTTTCCCGATTTGCTTAAAAAAAGCGCTGCATTTGATTGCAGCGCTTTTCCTTGGGGCTTATTTATTGTTTTATTTGAGGGTGCCTGCCTCGGCTTGTTGAATCATGTTTTCGTTGGCAGTAATATAAATCTCAACGCGACGATTCTGGGCACGACCCGCTGCGGTCTCGTTGGTGGCAACATATTCCGACATAGGCACGCCCTGTGCATGCAGACGAGCAGCCGAAACGCCACAATTGGCGATATAGGACATTACCGACTTGGCACGGGCATTAGATACACGTTCGTTGGCTTCATATGAACCGGTATTGTCGGTGAAGCCGTAAATATTTACGTCAGTGTCGGGGTTGTTGATGAGCGAGGTTGCAAACTTGCTGAGGTCTGCCTTTGCTTGGGCGCTGAGGTCGCTCTTACCGGTAGCAAAGAGGATGCCGCCCTCAAAGGTCACCTTGATGGCACGCAAGCCATTGGCATCCTTGGTCTCCTCGACGGTAGCCTGCTGAGCGAGTTGTTCCTCGAGCTCACGCTGCTGACGGTCCATCTTGTTGCCAATCAATGCACCGGCTCCGGCACCTACACCGGTACCTACGGCTGCACCGATAGCGGCACCACGTCCGCCACCAATCAAGGCACCTACACCGGCACCTACAGCTGCGCCGGCACCACCACCTATCAGGGCGCCACTACCTGTTTTAGTCATTGAGCTACAGCCTGTTTCGGCAAATAACATTGCGCCACATACCAGCGCAATGCACGAAATCTTGAAAATCTTCATACTTATATTTGTTTATAATGTTTATTTCGGCGCCAAAATTACAAATTTTCCTTTAACTGTACAACAATTATTCTGTCATTTTGTTACTCGTTTTTAGTCTCCTTATATTATAAAAGTGTTGCATAAACGGCAAAAAAATCGTACCTTTGCAGAGCCGTTTTAGGGCACTGGTGTGTCTTTGCGGCACTTGAAACAAGACAAATATAATTAATAATCTGATAATTATGAGTTTAAACATCATTGTGCTTGCCAAGCAGGTGCCCGACACCCGCAATGTAGGCAAAGATGCCATGAAGGCTGATGGTACTATTAACCGTGCCGCCTTACCTGCTATCTTCAACCCCGAAGACCTCAATGCTTTGGAACAAGCACTTCGCTTGAAAGATGCTAATCCCGGCTCTACAGTCACTATCCTCACCATGGGTCTCCCCAAGGCTGCCGAGGTTATTCGCGAAGCTATCTATCGCGGAGCCGACACCGGCATCGTCCTCACCGACCGTGCGCTCGGCGGTGCTGATACCCTCGCCACTTCTTACTCGCTGGCGCAGGCTGTAAAGAAAATTGGTAATTATGACATCATCCTCGGCGGTCGCCAAGCTATCGATGGTGACACCGCTCAAGTTGGTCCCCAAATCGCTGAGAAACTTGGATTGCCTCAAGTAACTTATGCTGAGGAAATCGTGAGCCTCGCCGATGGCAAAGTGACCGTGAAGCGTCGCCTCGAACACGGCATCGAGACCGTTGTTGCTCCCCTGCCCTGTGTCGTTACTGTCAACGGCTCAGCCGCCGACTGCCGTCCTCGCAACGCCAAGCGTCTCATGAAGTACAAATATGCCGTTTCGCCCAGCGAAAAGGCTGCATTGGATGAGACAATGCAATCATTCGTTGACGCTCGCCCCTATCTTCAGTTGCAAGAATGGGGTGCCGCATTCGTTGACGCCGACCCCGAGCAAATCGGCTTCGCCGGCTCACCCACAAAGGTTAAGGCTGTTGAGAGCGTGGTATTTACCGCCAAAGAGGCTCGTCGCCTTGACAACGATGATGCTCAAATCGAAGAGCTCATCAAAGAACTGATTGTTAACCACACCATCGGCTGATATACCTCGAGCCGAATAATTCATTAAAACTATGGCAGATACAAATAACCTGATAGTTTACTGCGAGATCGAGGACGGCCGTGTGGCTGACGTTTCACTCGAGCTCCTCACCAAGGGTCGCAAACTCGCCGACCGCCTTGGCGTTAAATTACAAGCACTCATCATTGGCGCTGACCTCAACGGCGTTGAGAAGCAAGTGTTCCCCTATGGTGCCGACACTGTATATAAGGTAGATGACAAGCGTCTATATCCCTATACTTCCAATCCTCACGCTGCTGTGCTCATCAACCTCTTCAAGGAAATCAAGCCTCAAATCGCACTGATGGGCGCTACTTGCATCGGTCGTGACCTCGGTCCTCGCGTTTCTTCAGCCCTCCACTCGGGCTTGACCGCCGACTGTACCGCTCTCGAGATCGGCGACCACACCGACCCCAAGACCAAGACTGATTACCACGACTTGCTCTATCAAATTCGCCCCGCCTTCGGTGGTAACATCGTTGCTACCATCGTCAACCCCGAGTGCCGTCCCCAAATGGCTACCGTGCGCGAGGGCGTAATGAAGAAAGAAGTTTTTGATCCCAACCACACAGGTGAAGTCATCAACCTCGACCCCGCCAAGTATGTAAGCGATACCGACTTCGTTGTCGAAATTATCGACCGTCAAATCGCTAAGTCTAAAATCAATATCAAGAACTCTCCCATCATCGTTGCCGGTGGCTACGGCGTGGGCTCCAAGGAAAACTTCCAACTGCTCTTTGACCTCGCCAACACTCTCGGTGCCGAAGTAGGTGCTTCACGTGCCGCTGTCGATGCCGGCTTCATCGAACATGAGCGTCAAATCG
>JBJEDD010000113.1:0-2843 GCA_051871715.1 Muribaculaceae bacterium
CACTACTAAGGTAGTCATTTTTGCCTTAGTAACTACTTCCTTTTTTATTTTTGCTAAAAACGTTTAGGACAATATTGGTATATCATATTAAAAACCGGCTCCAAAAGCGCCTCAATAGTTGATTTTTGGTGTATTTAGGTTTAAAAATAATTATGGTCGACGTGGTGGTATGGAGTACTTTTGCACCGAATTTTACCATGTAGGCTTTTTGTCCATGGGAATGTCATACTTACTTAAATCTAAATTATCGTAATGAAAAAATTTACAAAAAGTGCATTGTTGCTCTTGCTGGTGTTGATAGCGGGAGTGACAGCCAAGGCGGCAGGATGGCCGTCAAACTACCATGGAGTGATGCTCCAAGGTTTTTACTGGGATTCTTACTCGGATTCCAAGTGGACTGTACTCACAGCCAATGCCGATGAGTATAGCCAATATTTCAGCCTTATTTGGGTGCCCAATAGCGCACGTGCCGGTAGTGGCAATCAGATGGGTTATATGCCTCAGTATTGGTTTACCAACCACAACTCGTCGTTTGGTACCGAGGAGCAGTTGCGCACCATGATACAGACCTATAAGGACAAGGGTGTAGGTTTTATTGAAGATGTAGTTATCAACCACCGCAACGGCGTGACCGGCTGGTATGATTTCCCCACTGAGGAGTGGAACGGTACCACATGGCACATCGGCTTGGAAGGTATCTGTTGCAACGACAATCTCGCCGGCTCGGGTCAAGGCAATCCTACCGGCAACTACGACACCGGTGAGCAATTTGACGGCTGTCGCGACCTCGACCACACCAATGCCAATGTCCAGAACAACTGCAAGAACTACTGCAAATTCCTCCTCGATGACCTCGGTTACGTAGGTTTCCGATTGGATATGGTTAAGGGTTATAGCGGTCAATACACCAAGTTGTACAATGAGTATAGCAATCCTCAATTCTCGGTGGGTGAGTACTTCGACGGAAGTTACGACGCTGTCGCCGGATGGATTGAGTCGACCGGCAAGACTTCTGCCGCATTTGACTTCCCCTTGAAATTTGCGCTCAACGACGCTTTCAACAACAATGATATGACCAAGTTGGTATGGTATGCCGAGTATAAGACTCCTCAGCCCGCCGGCTTGATACACTGGTGGTATCCCCAGTATGCTGTGACTTTTGTTGACAATCACGATACTTACAAGGACCACAACAAGTTCAATGGTCCCGTGGTTGCTGCCAATGCATTTATTTTGTGCTCGCCCGGCACTCCCTGTGTCTTGCTTGCCCACTACAAGCAGTACAAGCAGGAGATCCAGCGCCTTATCAATATCCGCAATTCTGTGGGCCTCCACAATCAGAGCGCTGTGACTGTGCTCCAAACAGACAACTCGTGCTATATGGCTGAGGTTGCCGGTACTAATGGAAAACTCGTTGTGAAGATTGGTCCGGCTATGGTTTCGCCCGACGGCTATACCAACGACGACATCGTTGCCTCGGGTGACAACTATTGCGTGTGGACAAAGGTTAAGATTGAGGGCGGCACATCCGATGGCGGCAATGGCGGCACTGTATCGATGCCTTCACAGATGTACCTCATGGGACACATCTCTCAAGGTGCTTGGAAGACCAATGCCGGTATCACTATGACCAAGGAAGGCAATACTTTCGTCGCTCGCGACGTTACCATCGTTGACGCTGGTGAGGGTAAGAACCTCGGCTTCTTCTCGTTCGTGACCGCTCTGGGCACTACCGGTGATTCTTCCGAGTGGGACGCTGTTATCAACAGCAGTGACCGCTACGGCGCTACTTCCAAGGACGCTCCTATCGCTGTCGGTGGCTCGGCTCCCTTCCAGGCTTTCTTTGCCGGTGTTGATGCTTCCTCGGCTTATTCATGGGCTATCGCTCCCGGCACTTATGATATCGTTGCCGATTTCTCGACTATGACCGTTTCGGTTGTTGAGCAAGGCGGTGTTGAGCCCGATCCCGATCCCGATCCTGTAGTTGATACACCTGCCAACATGTATATTATGGGTCACCTGTCCCAGGGCGCTTGGAAGACCAATGTCGGTGTCACCATGACCAAGGAAGGCAATACTTTCGTCGCTCGCGACGTTACCATCGTTGACGCAGGTGAGGGTAAGAACCTCGGCTTCTTCTCGTTCGTGACCGCTCTGGGCACTACCGGTGATTCTTCCGAGTGGGACGCTGTTATCAACAGCAGTGACCGCTACGGCGCTACTTCCAAGGACGCTCCTATCGCTGTCGGTGGCTCGGCTCCCTTCCAGGCTTTCCTTGCCGGTGTTGATGCTTCCTCGGCTTATTCATGGGCTGTAGCCCCCGGCACTTATGATATTACAGCCGATTTTGCAACAATGCAGATTTATGTTAATACCGCCGGTGGCGAAGACCCCGATCCAACACCCGGTGAGTATCCCGACCTCTATATTGTGGGTTATGCCTATGGCATGTCTGCTCCTAACGACAACGTCATGAGCGTGGATGCCAACGGTGTTTACACCATCACTATGGCTGACCTCTCAGGGGGCTTCGCTATCTCGGGTGTGGGTTACAACCCCTTCTACTCCTCGTTGAATAACGAGATGCAATTTGAAACCCCATATGCCTGCGAGAACGGTACTATGGCACTGATGAAGCTCGGCGCTTCTCCCAAGGAGAATGTAACTATCGTATTTGACTACAATACCGCAACTGTTACCCTCAAGCAGGCATCAAGCATCAATAATGTCCTCATTGACGGTGACGATGCTCCTATCTACTACAACCTCCAAGGTGTGCGCGTTGACAACCCCGAGAACGGTATCTTTATTGAAGTTCGCGGCAATAAAACTACAAAAATTGT
>JBJEDD010000114.1:0-2833 GCA_051871715.1 Muribaculaceae bacterium
ATCGCCATCAAGGCGTTGGTCGCCGGCGTGTAGGAATATACTTGGTCGAGCACCACATCTGCCGCTTGCTGCCGCTCGACATACTCGGCAAAGGGTACGTTTTCGACTATATCAAGGCTACACTCATCGGGCAAATCGGCGACCACCTGCGTAGCAACCTCGCCGAGGAGGTCTGTACCCTTGACAGCCATGCGTCGGCGGTCGCGCCCCAGGAAGAGGCGCATTCTACCCTCCGGAGCAAATTCGCCACAAGGAGCGAAGGCTGTGGTGTCAATGGGTATTCCGCAGTACACCACGCGGTCGGTGGGCAAGCGGCGACGCATCGCCAGGTCGTACTCATAGAGAGCCGTAGTGCAGCCGTCAACATGGTCATACACATACTCGCAGTAGTCAGCCACTGCACCCGACTGCCATAGTCGGTCCTCCTCCAGGGCTGTGGCGGTCGCCGGATTGGGCGAGCCATCGGGCAGAGTATATTCGCTATATCTCAGGGGGCAATCATCGGCAGTGAGCATATCCATAAATGCCTTGTCGGTGCCCACGGCGGCGAGATACACGGCGCCGTTGCGGCGGCGCAGACGATCAAAAAGGTAGCGCAGGCGCTCGGGACGCAGGGTCACAAAGCAAGGACTGATGAGCGACACCACATCGTAGCTTCGCAGAGGGTCGAGGGCTGCCAAGCGAGCAAAAAGCAAGGCGCCACCCACCACACCGGGTAGGGGACGCCTGAGGTCTATGCTGCGTGCCGTGCGCATCCAACGGCTACCGTCTGAGGCGACAGTCACCTCATGCCCCATGCGCGCAAGCGCTGCGCCCAGGGTGGGGTGATAGTTGCTGTAGTCGCCCAGGAGCAGGATTTTCATGCGCGTCAGAGCGAATTGAGGCGACGCAGGTTGTCGAGCACCTCGGCGGCACTGAGGCGACGCCGTGTGCGCAGTATCGAGGCAAAGTTGCGCGCCACATCTGTCACCGTAGGATGTGCAAAGAGGCGGCTGTAGTAGTCGTAATCCTTCTCGTAGATGGCATCAGCCTCGTCGCGGTCGAGCGAGCAATGTTCCGAACCTTCTTCGCGGATAAGGCGGCGCACCGCATCGAGGGTGTCGCGCGATGGCGAGTGCCCTGCCGCATAGGCGCGGCACATCACGTTGCCCAGGAGCATTCCCGCAGTGAGTTGGAATTGCTTGAGCATCTCGTTCCATGCCAATTTGGCTGAGAATTCTTGATTACCGGTGAAGAAGAACTCGTCGGACATATCCAACGAGTCCTCACCGTCGACGATAGACACGGCGGCGAGGAAATCCTCGCCATCGCAGGCTACAAGCGAAATAGCCATACCGGCTATGCCGAGCGCCTTATCAGCCTCGTCGACGTATTTCAGTGTTGATTTCATTACCAATTAATTGATTACTACTATCTTGGTCACCACACCCGAGGGGTCGCCCGTGGCGTTCTGTGAGGCAAGTACCAAGTATACGCCCGAGCGGACGCGTGAGCCATCGGCATTGCAGCCGTCCCACACGACCATACCGCCCTCCGACACTGTCGAGTAGAGCACATTGCCCTTCATATCGGCTATCTTCACCAACGAATTGTCCATCAAGCCGTTGATAGTAATCCAGCCGCTGTAGTCGGGACGCACGGGATTGGGATAAGCATATACCTCCGAGTAATCCTCGGCTGCCGGTGCGGAGGTCGAACTGTACAAGTACATACCCTTGTCGGTGCCGATGAGCACATCGTTGCCGGCGGGGTCGCATGCCACGGTAAAGATGCAGTCGGTCGCCAAGGGCGAATTTGAAGAGGTGAAGTGCTCAAGTATCTCCGTACCATCCTCATTTACAAGGTACAAGCCCGATGACTGGGTGGCTATCCACTTGCGGTTGGAGGGGTCAACGGCGATATATAAAATGGTCTCGGACGATAGCAGATAGTCGGCATAATTGGTGCCGTCGTTGCGTGCCACCTTGGGACGGATGACATTGAGTTTATTAGATGAGTTTGTGCCCAATTGGTCGGTATCTTTGACCACAAATACACCGCTCGTGGTACCTATCCACACCCAACCATTCTTGTCATAGGTCAACGCTGTCTTGGTCATAGGATTGGAGGAGGCTCCGTCTTGGTCGAGCAGATAGTTGTACATAATGGCTGTATCATCATCCAACGATGATGTACCCTTGGTATCGTAGCCGATAATCGGCGCTCCCCAATAGCCGGCTGTATATACCAACTTATCGGTACCGGGCACTGCTATTATTTTGACATCAAACTTACTGGTCTCGCCACTGGGCCACTTGGTCACCTTAAGAAAGTCTGTTTTTGTGATACTTTCGGTACTCGTCGACAACAAGTCTACTTTAGCCTTGGGCAACACCGAGAATACCGGTGACGTACTTACCCATGCACCTATCCATAGGTTGCCAAATTGGTCAAATGTAGCACCTTGTGTACAATTACCCCATATATAACTCAAATTTACATCGGCTATTTCGCGCACCACTTGATTGTCTCGTATAAGCACCAAGCCTTCAAACTGGCTCACGTGATACAAAAGTGTGGGGTCATTAGGGTCTATAAGTGTATTACCTGAACCACCAAAATAGTAACCACTACCATGCTTAATTTGATAATTTTTAGAAACAGACGAAGTGTTGACTACTCCATATGGATGCATCGATGTAAAAGTACCGGTACTCCAATTATATAGTTCGCAAATAAATGGTTGCTCAGCATATTCATACGCGTCAGCAGGGTGGAATGAACTGTCACCCACACTGGGGATATACACACCCGACCCATCGGGTGTGGGCTCGCAATAGCATGCTGTGAACAT
>JBJEDD010000115.1:0-11077 GCA_051871715.1 Muribaculaceae bacterium
AATATCCTGCGCATCGAGAAGTTTGACCCCGCCAAGGAGTGGACCGCTATCCTCAACGATGCCGAGCAGGGCTTCCCGTATATCAAGCGCTTCCGCTTTGAGGCGTCGGCAAAGCGCCAGCGCTACCTCACCGATAGCGAGCGCTCGACGCTCATCGCCCTGAGCGACAAGCGCGGAGCGCGTTTCCGCGTCACCTTTGCCGGTGGCGACGAGTTCCGCGAGCCCCTCGAAGTCGATGCCGAGGAATTTATCGGCTTGAAATCCTTCAAGGCACGCGGCAAGCGCCTCACCACCTACACCATAGGCGAGGTTGAAGAATTAGAACCCAAGGAAATGCCTGTTGAGGAGACTCCGGCAGTGGAGGATATCGCCGAGGAGCCGGCAAGCGACTTCGTCGAGCAAAGCGACGACGAAATCCGCGACGAACTCACCGGGCAACAACGCCTCTTTGACTGATGAAAGCCCTCATCATCAGCATCATATGCCTCGCTACCGCTTTTGTGGCGAGAGCCGACGAAAATGCCGGCGACAGCCTCGTGTTGCGCCCGGTGACAGCGTCGTACACCCTGCGTGCCGGGTCGAGCCACCTGCGCGACACCTATCTCACGCCACTCGCCTACTCGGGCTGGACCGTAGGGCTCGACTACGAGCGCTTCCAAGCCATGAGGCACGACCCCGAGCGGTGGATAATGCGCCTGCAAGCCTCGGTGAGTGGTGGCGCTACCGAGAACCCTTCGCGCACGTCGACCATGTGGGATATCGAATTCTCGCCATCGTGGGCAATGATGCGACGCTGGAGACCTCGGTCGGGGATGACTGTGGCAGTCGGTGGCATTGTCAGAGCCAATATCGGGGCACTCTACTTGAGCCATAACAGCAACAACCCCGTGGCGGCAAAGGCAGCACTCACCGTGGGTGCTACCGCCATGGCAACATATTCCTTCACCCTTGGGCGCTTGCCGGTGACTCTGCGCTACCAGCCGTCGTTGTCGCTAATCGGTGCCTTCTTTGCGCCCGAATACGACCAACTGTATTACGAAATCTATCTGGGCAACCGTGGTGGGGTGTGCCGATTTGCAACGCCGGTCAATTATCGCGACCTTGAGAACCTGCTCACCGCCGACCTGCGGCTGGGCAACACCAATCTGCGCGTGGGCTACCGCAACCGCGTGTTCTCGACCAAGGCATGTGACATCGTGAGCCGCCGCATCGAGCACGCCTTTGTCATCGGCATCACCACCGAGTGGATAAGCCTCAGCGCCGGGAGCCGTCGCACTCCCGATGCCCGACTCATTTCATCGTTCTATTAATATGAAACACAGCCGATTATATATCATAGCCATGCTGTTGATGCCGGTGGCGATGGCTTGCCACAGCGTCGACGACTACGAGCAAAATCCCGTGGGTAACTTCGATGCCTTGTGGAGCATTATGGACGAGCATTATTGCTTTTTTGACGAGAAAGGCGTCGACTGGGACTCGGTGTATCGCGAATATCGACCGCGAGTGGATGGTGGCACCAACTCCATAGAGTTGTTTCAGATATGCTCGGAGATGCTCAACGAGTTGCGCGACGGGCATGTGAACCTCATCGGTTGGTATTCGGTATCCTACTACAAGAAATGGTGGAGCGACTATCCACAGAACTACGACCAGCGCCTTGTCGACGAGCACTATTTGCACTTCAACGGCTTGCAGCGCAACGGACTTACCTACTATATGTTGCGCGACTCGGTGGCATATATGCGCTATCCTACCTTTGCGGTGTCGCCGGGAGAGGGTACCCTCGACTGGGCACTCGCCATCCTCGCCAAGTGCCCGGGACTGATAATCGACATCCGCGACAACGGAGGCGGAGACCTCACCAATGTGGAATTGTTTGTGCGGCGCTTCATCAAGGAGCGCACCCTCGCCGGCTACATATGCCACAAGACCGGCAAGGGGCATAACGACTTCTCAAAACCTTATCCCATCTATTACGAGCCTGCCGAAAAGGAGCACATAAAGTGGTACAAACCCATCGTGGTGCTGGTCAACCGCAGCACCTACAGCGCCGCCAACAACTTTGTGGCGGTGATGCGCAACCTCGAGGGGGTCACCATCGTGGGTGATGTCACCGGCGGAGGCTCGGGCTTGCCGTTCTCGTCAGAGACGCCCTACGGATGGACGGTGCGCTTCTCGTCATCGCCGATGTACGATGCCAATATGCAGTCGACCGAGAGCGGCATCGCCCCGGACATCCGCATAGATCTCGACCCCGAGCAGGCGCTACAGGGGGTAGACACCATGCTCGAGGTCGCTATCAATACAATTCTCAGTCAGATTTAGTCGCGCAGCCCGGCGTATTGGCTGCTGTAGCGGAGCATTTGTTCCATGTAGCCCTCGGTGTAGGTCACCTTGACATCGGTGATGATGCCGTTGGCGTCAACTACGGGAGTGTAAATGGGGTTGACAAATCCGCGATAGGGAGCGATGTCGAGGGTAGCATAGCGGCGGAGCACCTCTTGATGGAGTTTTCGGTCAACCTTGACAGCATAGCGCTCGACGAGAGCCTTGCCGGCTGCATAGTCGCCCTCGGAGCGAATGCGCTGAATTTCAGCCAACAACTCACCGAAGAGGCGGCGCAGAGCGTCGTAATCATTGATTTTGATGAAAGTCTTGCCCTTGCGGCGCACCAATTCGATGACCTTGTCCTTGCGACCGTGCTCGTAGCACCAGGCTGCAATGAGTTGGCGGTTGCGCATGTGAGCCTCCTCGATGTCCTTGCCGGGCTCGATGCGCATCAATTGGGTCATCAAGCCGTTGAGGATATACTTGTAGTACTCAGCCTTGTAGGCATCGGGGTTGTCGAGCAAGCCCAATTCTATGAGTTTGGGGTCGGCGAGGTAGTAGAGGGCAAAGAGGTCGGCGCGAGTCTCCTCGAGGGTCGAGCCATGCTCCTTGAGAGCGTCGGGGTCAACACCGGGGAGCAATTGCCCGGAGCCATGACCGAGGCACTCGTGGAGGTCGGTGTGGAGGTTGTCGGTGATGAACAGATATTGCTGCATGAGGGCGCGAGTGGCATCGTCGATGACAAATTCCTCGGCGAAGCCGTTGCCGTGCGAAGCCTCATCATAGGCGCGGGTGATATTCTCGATGGTCACCGACTTGGAGCCATGGGCGGCACGTATCCAGTTGGCATTGGGGAGGTTGATGCCGATAGGGGTGGCGGGATAAGCATCGCCGGCGAGGATAGCAGCGGTGATTACCTTGGCGGATACACCCTTGACGGTAGCCTTGCGGAAGCGGGCATCTATGGGCGAGTGGTCCTCAAACCACTGAGCGTTGGCAGAGAGCACCTCGGTGCGATGGCTGGCGGCGAGGTCCTTGAAGTTGACGATGGACTCCCAAGCGCCGGTCATGCCCAGCGGGTCGCCGTAGGACTCGATGAAGCCGTTGATGAAGTCAACCTGCGAGGCGGTATCCTCAGCCCAGCGAATCGAGTAGTCGTCGAATGTGGCGAGGTTGCCGGTGGTGTAGTAGTCGATGAGACGCGCGATAATCATGCGCTGGGCATCGTTCTCGGCATACGCCATAGCGCGGGTGAGATTGTCGACGATGTGGGCGATGGCTCCCGAATATAAGCCATCGAGTTTGTAAATCTGCTCGACAACGGCACCGTCGACCTTGGTGACGCGAGTGTTGAGACCATAGGAGATGGGAGTGGGGTCGTTGGGGTCCTTGAGAGCGGCATAGAAGTCCTCAACCTCTTGCTGTGTGACACCGTCGTAGAGGTTGTTTGCCGAGGTGACGATAAGGTCCTCGCCGTCGACTTGGTTTACGCGCTTGGCAGCCACTGTGGGGTCGAAGATGGCGGCAAAAATTTCGGCTTGGACGGGAGTCCACGAGCCGGCTGGCAACTGAGCCACGGCAGCGGTGAGCCACTCGGCGCTGAAGCCGGGGACAAACTTATCGGTGGAATAGTGATGGTGGATGCCGTTGGCAAATTCCACTTGCTTGACGTAGCGCTCAAAAGCCTGATACTCGTCGGTGGTGCGGTCGCCGTTGTAAGAAGTGTAAACAGCCTCGAGCATATCACGCAGGGGCAGATTGTATTTGAAATTCTGGTCCCACATGATGTCGCGACCCCACAGGGCAGCCTCGGTGAGGTAGTAGACGAGGCGTTTTTGGTTGAGGGTGAGGTCCTCAAAACCGGGTACTTGGTAGCGCAACACCTCAATGTCGGCAAATCGGTCGACTACGTAGTTGAAAGGTTGATTGGACTGAGCCATGACAGGAGAAATAGATAGAGTCAGCATAGCGGCTGACAACAAATTTTTAATTATAGACATAGCGTTGATAATAGGTAGTTATTCGACATATAAAATCAAGCCCTTGAGATACTCACCCTCGGGGTGATAAATGTTGACGGGATGGTCGGCGGGCTGAGTGAGTTGGTGGAGGATGCGGACGCGACGCCCGGTGGAGGCGGCGGCGGAGAACACGGCGAGGCGGAACTGCTCGCGCGATACGGCTTGGGAGCAGGAGAAGGTGAATACCAAGCCGCCCGGGGCGACCTTGGCGATGCCGGCGGCATTGAGGCGGCGATAACCGCGCAGAGCATTCGCCAGGGCATTGCGATGCTTGGCAAATGCCGGCGGGTCGAGGACGATGAGGTCGTAGTCGCCGGTATTGACACCGTCGAGGAACTTGAAGGCGTCGATGGCTTGTGCATCGTGGCGCCCGGCGGCATCGGGAGTGCCGAAGTTGAGAGCCACATTGGCATTGGTGAGGGCGATAGCCTTGGCAGAGGAGTCGACGCTCACCACGCGCTCGGCACCGCCACGCAGAGCATATACCGAGAAGCCTCCGGTGTAGCAAAACATATTGAGCACACGGCGCCCGCGGCTGTACTGCTCGAGCAGCGAGCGGTTGTCGCGCTGGTCGACAAAGAAACCTGTTTTCTGTCCGCGTAACCAGTCGATATTGAAGCGCAAGCCGTTCTCCAGGGCGACGGCATCGGCATTGCCGCCACGCAGGTAGTCGTTGACGGGGTCGAGTCGCGCCTTGAATGGCAGGGTGGTGTCGCTCTTGTAATACACATTATTAATATGTATAGCCTTGAGCGAGACGAGGGCATCGGCTATGACCTCGCGAGCGAAGTGCATACCGGGGGAGTGGGCTTGCACCACGGCGGTGTCGCCATAGATGTCGACTACCAAGCCGGGGAGGAAATCGCCCTCGCCGTGAACGAGGCGGAATGCCGTGTTGTCGGGGCGTTGCAATCCAATTGCGAGGCGCATCCGGGCGGCTTGCTCGAGAGCCTCGGCATAGAAGGCGGCATCGATGACACGGTCGCCGAAGGCGAGGATGCGCACTGCGATGGAGCCTATCTGGTAATGCCCCACACCGGCGATCTTGCCGTCGTGGGTGAGGACACTTACCAAGTCGCCCTCCTCGATGCCCTCGGGCAACGAGGCGATGGCGCCGGAGAATACCCAGGGATGAAAGCGGTCGAGCGACTCCTCCTTGCCGCGACGCAGGCGTATGACGGGATAGGTGCTCATTTTATCAAGAGACGATAAATATCATTGAAATTGGCATAGATAAGCAGGGCGAAGAGCAAAATCATGCCGACGGTATTGGCACGCTCGAGGAATTTCTCGCCCGGACGGCGGCGCGTGATCATTTCGATGATGAGGAAGAGGATGTAGCCGCCATCGAGCGCCGGGATGGGGATGATGTTCATGAAGGCAAGGATGACCGACAAGAATGCGGTAATCTCCCAGAAGGAGCGCCAATTCCACGATGTGGGGAATAGGCTGCCGAGGGCACCGAAGCCACCGATGCTCTTGGCGCCTTCCTTGGTGAATACCATACCCAGGGAGGACACATAGGTGGTGAGGCGGTCGACGCCGTTGTGCCATCCGCGAGGGATAGACTCGAAGAAGCCATATTGGACATCGAGGACATTGTAAATCTTGGCAGGCTGACGCAGCATGATGCCAATCTTGCCGGCGTCGCTGACCTCGACATCGCGACTGATGAGGCTGTCACCACGGACGATAGCCATGGGCACTGAGGCACCGGCATGAGCCTGAAGCGCCGGGAAGAACTCGTCGAGTGCCGGGGTGGTATCATTACCCACAGCGACTATGCGGTCATCGGCAAGGATGCCGGCGCGCTCGGCATTTTCGCCGGCAACGAGGTCATCGACGTAAACGGGAACGCGCATCGCCATATAAGGCTCGTTGGCAGCGACGAGTTGCTTGATGAGTTGGTCGCCGATAGTGATGGAGATGGTGTCGGTGTGGTTGCGCAAGAGGGTGACCACGGCGCCGGGCTGTGTGAGACCCCAATTGTCGTTGCTGTCGCGTGGGTCGATAGGCTTGCCGTTGAGAGCCAGGAGGATATCGCCGTCGCAGAAGCCGGCGTCGTGCATAGCCTCGCTGAAGGTCATGCCCTCGGTGATGTTCTCATAGGGCACCACGCGCTCGCCCCAATGGAAGGCGATGCCGATGTATATAAGCACGGCGAGTAGGAAGTTGAACATCACACCTGCAGCCATGACGAGCAGACGCTTCCATGCCGCCTTGGTGCGGAACTCCCAGGGCTGGGGTTCGGCAGCCAATTGAGAGGCATCCTTGGTCTCGTCGACCATGCCGGCGATGTCGCAGTAGCCGCCCAGGGGGAGCCAGCCGATGCCGTAGAGGGTATCTCGCCAGGTGGGCTTGCCGTCGGGGCGCGGGGTGTGAGCCTTGCCCACGCGGATAGTCTTCCATGCGTGATTTTCGTTGCGGCTATACAGCATGACGACACCCTTCATGGGGTCATACTTCAGCAACGAAAAGCCGGGGTTAAAAAACAAGTAAAAACGATTGACACGGATGCCGAAAAGTCGGGCAAAGAGGTAGTGTCCAAACTCGTGGACAGTGACCAGAATAATCAGAGCAACAATGAGTTGCAGGGCTTTTATGAGGAATGTTTCCATAATCAACGGGAATGGGAGAGGGTGTTAATAAACTCGGTAGCGCGGGTGCGCGCAAGGGCATTGGTCGCCACGAGGTCGTCGAGGGTGGGGTTGGCAATGAAGTCAACTCGCTCAAGTGTGCCGGTGATGGTGCGATAAATGTCGTTGAAGCCGATGGTGTCGCGCAGGAAAGCGGCGACAGCCACCTCGTTGGCGGCATTGATGATGCAGGCAGTGTTGCCGGCACGGTCGAGGGCATAGTGAGCGAGCCCCAGGCAGGGAAATTTGCTCAAATCGGGCTGCTCGAAGGTGAGCGAGTGAGCGGCGAGCAAGTCACATGGTGCGCTGACATCGGCGAGGCGAGTTGTCTCGCCGAGAGCATATGCGATGGGCAACTCCATATCGGGCACGCCCATCTGTGCCTTGAGGGCACCGTCGCAAAATTCGACCATCGAATGGATGATAGACTGTGGGTGGACGATAGCCTCAATGCGCTCTGGAGCGATATCGAAGAGCCATCGAGCCTCGATGATTTCAAATGCCTTGTTGAGCATCGTTGCCGAGTCGATGGTGATTTTTGCACCCATCGACCAGTTGGGATGGTTGAGGGCATCGGCGGCGCGGGCAGTGGCGATGCGCTCGGGCTCCCAGTTGCGGAAGGGACCGCCCGAGGCGGTGATGATGAGGCGACTTACAGCGTCGCGGTCCTCGCCTTGGAGGCATTGGTAGATAGCCGAGTGTTCCGAGTCGACGGGGAAGATGCGTGTCGATGACTCGGCAAGCATGCCGGTGATGAGGGCGCCGGCGACTACCATGGTTTCCTTGTTGGCAAGGGCGATGTCCTTGCCGGCACGGATAGCGGCGATGGTGGGGAGCAATCCGCTGTAGCCCACAGTGGCGGTGACCACCATATCGACATCATCGCGAGTGGTAGCCTCGGCGAGGGCTTGTGCGCCGGCGGCAGTGGCTATGCCCAGGGGCGCGAGGGCTTCGCGCAGGCGTGGCAGCAAAGTCTCGTCGCCGATAATCGCCAAGGCGGGATGATGGCGGAGGGCTTGGGCGATGAGGTCGTCAACGCGTGTGCCGGCAGCCAGCACTGTGGCGGCATAGCGGTCGCTGTGCCGACTGATGATGTCGAGGGTCTGCGTGCCTATCGAGCCGGTGGAGCCCAGCACGGCGATGCGCTTTGGTCCGTTATATTGTTGTTTCATTGTCAGTACGATATATAATCATGAGGGTTGAGGCGAGCGCCGCCGTGCCACAGTTCAAACTGCAACGGGCGAGCCGCCACACAATAACCGATGCGCTGTCCGGCGCTCACTTTGTCGCCGCGCTCGATATAGATCTGCTCCATCTCGCCATAAATGGAGATGAAATCGCCCGGATGCTGCACCACAATAGAGGCGTAGCCATCGACATCGCGATAAATGGCAATCACCGAGCCGCGATACACGGCGGTGACGGAGCCAACACCCGCCTCACTGTCGCAGGGGGTCTCAAATATCATACCCTCGGCAGCGATGGGCGAGAGCACCGAGAGGTTGAAGCGTTGCTCCTCGTCGAATTGGCGAGCAAAGCGGCGCTCGGCTTCGCCGGCGACAATGAGTGTATCGATGACCGCGGCAGACGATGGCTGGCGCACCTCCTGGGAGTTGTCGTCGGGAAGGCTATCGCTCAATATGGCTATGATATTGGCTGTGTAGGCATTGTGTGTGCGCGTCACCTGCTCGAGCGAGTCGATGGTGAGGGCGGCGTTGATATATTGGGCACGGACATCGCCACGCAACTGTCCCGGGAGCAATTTGCCCAAGGGAGTGAACATGAAAATCATGGCGATAAGCGACACCAAGGCGGCAACGGCACCGATGGCGGCGAGGATAGCCCACAGCCCCTTGAAGCCGATGGACCACACACGCGACAAGGTGTTGAGATTGATAATCTCGACACGATAACGCCGGGGCGCCGACGCCAAGCCACGTCGCACCGTCGCAACAGCCTGCCGCCCCTCCTCGGGCACGGCAGCCTGCCCCTTTATTTTCTCATCCTTTTTCAACACTGCAAAATTACGAAAAAAAAAGGAAATGAGAAACCTTTCAACAAATTCGCTATGAGTAACTGCGCAAGGAAAAACCTCGAGCGCAGTGTCAACCACGTTCGAGGCTATACCAAGGCGCTGCGCCGAATGTTACAACGCGGCTTTTACGACCTGTTTACTATCGCGACAGATAATGTTTATCACATAGATGCCCTTGCCGAGTGAGCATAGTGAGACATCATTACAAGCCATACCCTCTGCGACCATAACCTGACGACCACAAGCGTCATATACCCGCACACGAGTCGCTTCATCAGCACTCGAAATGTATAAATGATTCCCAACTATTTTGACGGATTCAGCAGTTGCGTCCACTACCGACAAAGGATGTGAATCCGAGTACTTATACAACACATTTCCCTCCTTGTCCAACAGAGTGGCATCTACTACAAATGCTGTTGAACTGTCATACTGATTCTCCAATCCCGGGAAACATACCGGGGTCGTAGGGTCGCCAACGCCACTGAGAATCGAGCCTACACATGCAGGGTAAAGGCGGCTGCTTTCGCTACATGTGTTGTAACCATAAAAGGCGTTTCCGCAAGATTCGCGACTGATAGTACCTGTTACATTCATCGTGTTGTACAGACGTGACCATTCTATGCTCAATCCGTCAATAACACAATCATCTGCATTGGAGAAGCGCACAATAGTTTCTCCTTCTTTTGCATTAAAATCGTATGCCAAGGCTTCTTTATCGGTTTGGGCTATTCTCAGCGTTTGGAAAATCGAACCAACGCCGACACCTACAATAGGATTTGCGGTTATGGAATAGACCTTGCCATCCTCCTCTCTCATATACGCTATGACATCCTCAACGACATATTCGGGATATGTAGCGCGCAGGTGGAGATTGTGGTAGGTTGTGCCATTAATTTGTGTCGTTCCTTCAAACCACTCACGCCAAGTACTTCCATCCTCGATATTCTTAACCCATACTCGATCTTCGCGAACAATGTAATTTTGGGCATTAGTCCGCGATTGTTTGTATTGCCTGCTTTGATTCTCCCAAACATAACAAACTTTATTCTCTCCAAAGAAACAAATAGAAACATCATCCGAAGAAGGAAAAGTTACAGAAACATTACCGCCATAAATATGACTTTCATTGGATGTCCTATTATAAAAACAAGATTCATAACCTGATGGGACTGCATAAGAAATATTTATACTATCACCTGTTTCAGACTCACAAATTGTTGGTTTTGAAATTGACGGTACAGAACTATACATCATCATACTCGGATCTCCAAAACATGTATACATCTTTTGCATTTCTTGGACATTATTATTAGTAGCCCCAAACACATATCTCATTTGGGCAAATCCTTGATTTAGAACGGCACCTATACGTGCATTATGACTGGGTTTATGAACCATAGGTAGTTCCAACATAGAATTAAACGGTTCATTCCAAATACTCTTTAGCATACCCATTGCTAAAGAATTATTTAGTATTGTATATGAATTCGATGCAGCCGCAAATATACCTACACACCCCTTATTTAAAGATTTCAAAAAAGTTTCCGCAAAGCATGTGTTGGTTTCATTAAACTTTCCCGTTTGGCAAGCTATACTGAAAACAACAGGCAAAGCTGAATTGTTCAACATCGAGGAGATGTTTTGGTTAGTAAAAGATGGTTTTTCCCATCCTGATACATTCCCATGTCCTCTATAAAGCACATAAGAGCATCCAGCATTTATCGCTTGCGCTATATTACTTGCGCCAAAGTTCCACGAATAATTAGGATATAGTAAATCTTCAGTAATATTGCTACCCAAATTAATGTACAGCAAGTTTTCAAGATTAGATTGCGAGACAAGAATACGATCTTCATACCATTGCTCAGGATATGTTGTTCCATCACGTCTATACAATTTGTTAATCGTAAATCCTTTGTTAATTAATTTATCTGCTATCTCATCGACTGTTTGAGTATATCTTCTTGAGTTTTCCTTTATTTCACATGTATCTACTTCATCAAAAAGAGCACAATGAGTCGCAGTCGTATAATAAGAAGTAGGCATTATAT
>JBJEDD010000116.1:0-11043 GCA_051871715.1 Muribaculaceae bacterium
AGGGTGATTTCGCCGTTATCAGCCCAGTAGATTGTGAGGGCGAGAGCGTCGAGGTTGTCCTTGTCGAGGACGATATCTGAGGTCTTGCCATCGAGTTGAGCCTCGGGAGCACCGGAGGCATAGATGGTGTCGCCGTCCTTGTCGCAGCCGACGGTGGAGAGTGTCAGTGCTGCGGCGATTGCTATATTATATATAATGTGTTTCATCGTTGTAAATGTCGGGGATTAGTAGTTGACATTCTTGAGGTTGGGATTAGCCGAGGTCTCGGTGGTGGGGATAGGATAGATGTTGAAGCGGCTGTCGACAGCGCGGCCGTCCATGATGCCGCCCTTCCATTGCCAGATGTAGGCGTCGCCGGCAAAGCGGTTGAAGCGGACCAAGTCGCTGCGGCGCACGAGTTCGTAGTAGAGTTCGCGACCGCGCTCGTCAATCATGAAGCCGAGGTTGAACTGAGCGTCGGAGATGTCGCCCGAGTTGTCGCCATAGGCGCGACGGCGCACTTGGTTGACCAATTCGCGAGCCTCGTCGCGGCTCATGCCCGAGCCACCGCGCAGCACTGCTTCGGCAGCGGTGAGGTAAATTTCGCCCAAGCGGAAGATGGGGAAGTCGGTGGTTACGCCCACGTCGGTGGCGCAGGCTTGCTCGCCGGCGTCGTTGAGGTTGGTCCATTTGCACGACCAGTAGCCCATGGCTGCGTCGTCCATGCCGCCGCTGAAGTATTGTTGCTGGTCCTTGGTGACGAAGCGGAAGCGTCCGTCGCCGTCGGCGAAGAGCGAGGTGAACTCACCGCGGGCGGTGAAACTACCCCAAGCGGTGTCGATGCCGTAGTTGGCGGTCTGAGAGTCGCCGTTGGTGGGGCAAGAGCCGCAGATGATGTAGGTAGCCGAGCCCCAGGTAGCCGAGTAGGTGTTGTCGGTGGCAAAGGCAAAGATGATCTCGTTGGTGCGCTTGTCGTTGTCACCATTGAAGAGTTTGCCGTAGTCGGGCTCGAGGGTGTAGCCCAGAGCCATTACTTTCTTGCAGTAGTCGATACACTCGGTGGCGTGGGAGGTGCCGGTGTAGACCTCGCCGTTGAGGGCTACGCGTGCAGCGAGAGCGTAGGCGGCGCCACGTCCGGCACGCGGATACGATGGTGTGGCGGGCAGGTCCTCGGCGATGGCGTTAACCTCGCTGATGATATAGTTGTAGAGTTGCTCGCCATTGTAAGCCTCGGGGATGTAGGAGGTCATGGGAGTGTTCTCGTCGACAAACGGACCTTGACCGAAGAGGTCCAATACCCACCAATAGGTGAAGGCGCGCATGTAGCGTGCTTCGAGGGCATAGGTGCGTATCTCGGCTTGTGTGGCGGCGTCAAATCGGCTGATGTGGGCGTCGTCGCAGTAGCGCAGGAACTCGTTGGCGAGCGAGATGATGTAATACAAGCGGTAGTAGGTGTCGGATACCCACACATCGGTGGCTTTCCAGTTGATAGTGGAGATGTCGGTGAGGTTGTCGCCCGAGTTGTACTTGTAGGCGGCTTCGTCGGTGGGGAGTTCTTCGAGGTTGAAGAGGTTGCGGAGCATGTCTTCGCCGTTCTCGCTGCTGATGTCGGCGCTGCCGCCGCCACGCTCGGCGCCGATGAGACTGTATGCCGAGTAAACCTTGGCGAGCACCGAGCTATAGCCGTCGAGGCTGCTGTAAACGTCGTCGGCAGTGGTGCCGATGACAGGCTTTTGGTCCAAATCGCCGGTGCAGGCGCTCATTCCTATCATTGCCACCAGCGCTATGGCTATGTTATATATCTTTTTCATTTCTGTTGCGGATTATTTTAGAAGTTAAGACCGATGGTGAGCGAATAGGTGTGCGGGCGCGGGTAGACGCTGCTCTCGATGCCCCAGTTGCTCTCGGGGTCCACACCGTTGTAGTTGGTGATGGTGAATACATTCTGCATCATTGCCGATACGTGCAGCGATACATCGCGATATACCTTGCCGAAGTCGTAGGATACTTGAATATTGTCCATCTTGAGGAAGGATGCGTTCTCCACGTAGTGGTCCGAGGAGTATTGCTTGCGTTGGAAGTTGGTCTCGAGGAATGATTGCGAGAGGTTGTTGACCTGACCCACGTTCCATGATACACATTCCCAAGCGCCGGTGTTGGCGGCTGTGCCGTTGTAGAGGTAGTTGCCTACCTGGGCACGCAAGGCGGTGGAGATGGTCCAGCGCTTGTAGCGCAGCGAGGTGCTGAAGCCGAAGATCCAGTCGGGAGCGGCGTGGTGGTAGTAGTATTGGTCGGCATCGGTGATTTGACCGTCGCCGTTGAGGTCGGCATACATGCCCTCGATGGGCTTGCCGGTAGCCTCGTCATAGATTTGCTTGTAAACCTTGAAGGTGTTGGGCGCGTAGCCGGTCTTGTACACCATCACGGGGGTCGACTCCATGTAGCCGATGAATGTGTCGGCGGCATCGGCGCCCTCGACGAGGCTCAGATTGGTGATTTCATTCTTCTGCCAGGTAGCGTTGAACGAGGCGCTCCAGTTGAAGTCTTTGTTGTCGATGATGGTGCCGTTGAGGACGATTTCGACACCCTTGCTGCTGACGTTGCCCACGTTGGAGAGCATGGTCTTGTTGAAGTTGATGCCGGCGGGAATGGGCACGGTGGCGAGGAGGTCCTCGGTCTTGCGGGTATAGAAGTCGACGCTACCGTTGATGCGGTTGGACAGGAAGCCGTAGTCGATACCGAAGTTCCACGACTTGGTGGTCTCCCACTTGAGGTCGGGGTTGTACAGTTGGGGACGATACAACGAGATCCATTCGCCGTTGAAGTAGTAGTAAGCGCCTTGGTATGAGGCGGTGTAGTTGGGCAGGTAGCCGTAGTTGGAGATGCCGTCTTGCTGACCGGTGACACCGTAGGAGGCGCGTACCTTCAATTCGTTCATCACGCCGAGGAGGTTCTCAAAGAAGCCCTCGCGCGACACGCGCCAAGCGAGAGCCACCGAGGGGAACGTACCCCAGCGGTTGTCCTTGGCGAAGCGGCTTGAGCCGTCGCGGCGGAATGTAGCGGTGAGCAGATAGCGGCTGTCGAATGTGTAATTGAGACGTCCGTAGTACGACAACAGGCTGTGACGCTCATCGTAGGGTTGCGAGGTGTTGGTGATCTCGCCGGCGTCGTTGTAGGTGTCGTATGCCTGGCAGTGGTTGCGCCAGTATTGGTAGTCGTAACCGACAGTCACGTCGACTGTCGACTTGATGTCGGTAAACTCCTTATTATAATTGGCATATGCGGTGAGCAGGCGGTTGATATTCTTCTGCGGACCCTGGACGTAGTGGTAGCCGCCCGAGTTGTAGTTGCCGAAGGTGTTTTGGTTCATGCCCACGATGCTCTTGCCGCGCGAGGCGTCGAGACCGCCGGTGACATGCACACGCAATTCGGGGAGCCAGTGGAGGCGGTAGTCGATATCGAAGTTACCGACGAAGCGCCACACGCGAGCCTTGTTGTTGTATTGGCGGAGCATGGCGACAGGGTTGGCGATAGCGCCTTGGGCGGGACCCTGGGCGGCATCAATTACTTCGTGATAGCCGCCGAAGATGGGCTCGCCACCGGGGGTGAGCACTTGCTGTCCGTTGGCGTCGTAGGTGCCGTAGATGGGCTGTGTGGGGTCGTATGCGCCGGCATTCCACAGGGCGCCGGTATTGGCATAGTGGTTATTGGCATAGGTGCCTTTGCCGCTGAGGGTCACGCGCAAGTGGTCGTCGAGGAACGACGGATTGAGGTTGAGATTGGCGGTGTAGCGGTTTGAGCGGTCGGTGATAAGGATACCTTCTTGATACATAGCGCCCAAGCCCACGCGGAAGGGTAGCCACGAGGCGGCGCGGCCCGAGATGCTGAGGCTATTGTCGGTGCCGAAGGCATTTTGGAATACTTCGTCAATCCAGTCGGTGTCGGTGCCGTGTCCGAGAAGAGCAACCTGGTCGGGGGTGCCGAAGGTGTTAATTACCTCGCGGAATTGCGAGTTGCTAAGCACGGGAGCGGTGCGGCCGTGTTGCGAGATCGAGTTGGTGGTTTGGAACGATACGTGTACGCCATCGCCCGAGCCCTTCTTGGTGGTGATGATGATGACACCATTGGAGGCGCGAGAGCCGTAGATAGCGGTCGAGGAAGCGTCCTTGAGGATGGTCATGCTCTCGATATCGTTGGGGTTGATGAGGCTCAGGAAGTTGCCCGAGCCGGTCACGCCGCCACCTACTTCCATGGGCACGCCATCGAGCACGATGAGGGGGTCGTTGGAGGCATTCAGCGAGGCGCCGCCGCGGATACGGATGGTCGAAGAGGCATTGGGAGAGCCACCGCTATTGGTGATCTGCACGCCTGCGATGCGGCCGTTGATGAGTTCTTCGGGCGAGGAAATCATGCCTTGGTTGAAGTCTTTCTCGCTCACTGTGGCTACCGAGCCGGTGAGGTCGTCCTTCTTGCTCACACCGTAGCCGATTACTACCACTTCGTCGAGAAGTTCGTTGTCGGGTTGGAGGCTTACATTCACCACATTGCCGGTGATGGCGACAGTGGCGGTTTTGTAGCCGATGTAGGAGATTTGGAGTTGGTTGTTAGCCGCAGGGACCGGCAGGCTGAAGTTGCCGTCGAAGTCGGTGGTGGTGGCGATTTGTGCTCCGTCGACGCGCACTGTGGCGCCGATAAGCGGCTCGCCGTTCTCATCTGTGACGGTACCTGTCACCGTCCGTGGGCTCTGGGCTATTGCCGCAAGCGGCAGCAGAAGCACCGCTAAGATTATGCTCAGCAGGCGGCTCCTCATGGTTGTAGCCTTTAACGCTTTTTTCATGGTTAATGTTGAATTGATTTTTTGGGGTTATGTTAATTTTTATGTTTGCGGTATTTAGAGCAAATCCTAAAAACAATCTTTCTATTACCCCTTGCATTGTACTTAGAACACCGCAAAATTAGTATCCATTAATATACAAATCCACAGTTTTTAGGACAAATCATCCCACAAATCGGACAACTCGGTCTTTTTTACCACACTTTGTCCTCCACGCACAGTATGAGAAGCCCCACAAGACTCACTCGGTCTTGCGGGGCGTGTATCGTCATTGTTGCAACGGCTCAGTACTTGAAACTGTTGTAAGAGGTCTGTTGCTTGATAAGGTATTGTATCAGGGCATCGTTGGTGTGAATGATTGACTCAAGGCTGCGAGTATATGCGTTGAAGTCGCCGGTCGAAGGGCTTGGGCAAGATGTATCGCGAACCGAAGTGCAGGTCGGGCTCGCCATATGCCGCAGCAAAGTCGGAGGGTACCGGCTCGTGTGCCAATGCAGCGATGGCGATAGCGGCAGCCTTCTTCATCGGCTCGTTGATGGCGGTGGCGCGGCAGTCGAGCGCCGCGCGGAAGATGTACGGGAAGCCCAGCACATTGTTTATTTGGTTGGGATAGACCCATTATTAACATCTATTGGCACCGATATATTTCAAATATTTCGGTATAAAGTTATATATAAAATTTCGTATCTCCAGATGATTTGTGAGGGATGACTTAGTTGTGTTTTGTTAATGTATTGTGTATCAGTGTTTTAATTAGGGGGGGGGTAGTGGCTGGCGCTTGTGAGTGAGTAGGAGCGTAGCGCTCGCCATTGTGCCGGCGTTGCGCCCGTCAATCGGGTGCAGAAGCGTGTCAGCGCCCCGGTCGACGAGAAGGCGGTCTCCTCGGCGATTTCGTCAAGGTCCTTGTTGGAATACACCAATTGCCGCAGGATATGCTCCAGCCGTCGGCAGTCGAGCAACTCGGTGAGCGACATATTCAGCACGCGCCGCGTCGCGCGATGCAGATACTGGCGGCTGACTCCCAGCGCCTCGGCATATTGCTCGACGCTTCGGTCGGGCACTGCCTCGTGTGTCAGCATATCGGTGAGCCGGGCGACAAGGGCATACGCCGAGTCGTCGGGTGCCGTGCCACGGTCGTGTTCGCCAAAGAGATATACGGCACTGAGGTACAAAGTCGCAAAGGTGCTCAGCATCATTTGGTCGTGAAAGATGTGCTCGGGCGTGGTCGCGGCTCGCTCTATATTATTAATGTGTATCATTAGCGACTCCATCGCCTTTGCTTTCAAGGGTATGTGTTCCCGGGCGCGGCGTCGGGCATAGAAGATGTAATCTATTGGTTTATACGCTGATAATGCGCATGCTTGCAGTGGATAAGTCCACACTGCCACCCACAACTCGCCATCGGGCGACACGTCGACTATCGCCGGCGCCGATTGGCTCGGCGCGTGGACCAGCGCCGGTGCCGTCGCGAGGTGCTCGGCTCCCTCGGCGCGGTACCTCACTTGTCCTCTCACGACCAAAAACATTGAGTGTGAGAGGTCTACACCATTCAGCACCGCGGTGTTGCCGCCGGCGAGGTGATATATCTGCGGCTTATGCTTCAACATGGTCTCTGATTATCTTGAAGAGCCGCTCGGCTGTGAGGTCTATCTCTGTGCGGAGGAATGTACTCAGTGCTGTCGTCGACCCGAAGCTATGAGTTTCGGCTACTTCGATGAGCGACATCCCCCGGCACAGGTCGTGGCATATGCTGCGAATGGTGCAGTGGTTGAGTATCTGCGAAGGCGCATATCCGCTCACCTCCTTGACAGCACCGGCAAAGTGCTGGGGTGTTACTCCCAATTTGGCGGCATACCACCCTACATCGCGTCGCGGATGTCCCTGATTATAAAAGAGATGCTTGAATGCCGTGGCGAGTTCCACAGCGCTGTTACCCACATCCATGTGCCGATATTCATGGCTCCGTAATGATGCATCGCACAGGTCGAGAATGAGGCTCTTGAGCAGCGATGCCTTGATTTCGTCGGTCCTATGCTTGGGTAGAGCCTGCACACTCTCAACATAGCGCGCAAAGGTATCGCCGAAGTTGGCATCACGAGTCACCACCGGTGCAAACCACCGCTGCACCTCGTAGATGTGGGGCAGGGGATAGGGATTGTCGGCAAATATCTGCCGAAATGCCTTCGCCGTGATGCTCACCACGTCGATGTGTGCATCTGTCGTGGCATCGGTGAATATGAAAAAGTCGCCCTCGCCCACATCGTAGATGTCGCCACGGCTCCCGCGGTGTCGTGCTCCATTGAGGATGACACCCACCTCGCCGCCCCCGACCGCTACGATGGTGTGTATACCCTTAGGTCGGGGCATCGTCATCACTCGGCGGCGTCCGCGCAAGCGCACTATCTCACACACTTCCTCTGCGGTGACCGGCGCCTCGGCTATGTTCTTGGTTTTCACAGCGCGAAGTTACTAATTTTTGCCTTGCTCGTTGATAATTGGTTTACATAAGGTGAAAAGTGCCTTAAGTATTGCCCACAACCCCGATTTTTAAGTTTACCTACGGTATTTTTGTGCTTAAGTGTTCGCGGCATCCTATCCGCTAAATGAAATAATTTTGCGACGAAATTATCCACCTTAAATACGCAGAGCAAACATATCATAGAGCTTATTTAACTTTTAACCTATTTATTAATAGCATGAAAAAATTATTACTCCTAATTGCAGCAGCCATCGTATCCATGGCTGTCAATGCAGACCCCATCACTGTCTACGTGCAGAAAGATGCACCTTTCACCATTACGAATATTTACGCATTCAACGGTGGGACCTCGCTACCTACTTCTGAAGGTACAGTTGGTTGTTGGCCCGGCGTAGACATCACCGGCAACTCGACTGCAATTAATGGTGTTGACTATTACTACTACACCTTTGATGAAGCAATTACTACGGTTAGCGTCATCTTTAACAATGGTGGCAATACCGGTCAAACAAATGATATTACAGGTATAAGTAGCACAACAGCATACAAAATTACCGGAACTTCAAATAAGTATAATTTTGAAACGGTTGATATAACTATGGCTACGCCGGTGATATCTGTTTCGGGCTATAGCGTGTCTATCACTTGTGCTGATACCGAAGCCCAGATTTATTATACTCTCGATGGTACCGAGCCTACCGCTTCCTCAACTCTCTATGAGGGCGCTTTTGACATCACAGAAACAAAAACTGTCAAGGCTATCGCTATTCGTGATGGTTTCACCTCATCCGCTATCGCCGAGGAAACAGTAACCCCCACCGACCCCTCCACCGCTATAACAGTCTATGTGCAGAAGAAAGATGGCTTTACCAAAATTTACGCTTGGTACAAAGATAGTGAAGGGAATACTCAAGAACCTTGCGGTAGTTGGGGTGGCGCTGTCCTCACCGTGAGCGAAACAGTTGCCGAGGTTGAATATTGGAAATATACCTTTGATGCAAGCATTACAAGCGTGAATGTAATTTTTAATGGCGATTCCGGTCAGACAACTAATATTGAGGGTATCACCGAGACCACATATTATCAAATCTTGGATGAAAAGGATGGTAGTGGTCATTACAAATGGGAAACTGTCACTATTTCAACATCGACCAAGGTGGAAACTCCCACTTTGTTCCAATATATGAACAATGTGGTGAAGTTGGAGTGCGCTACAGCCGGTGCCACAATTCACTACTACTATGGTGACGAGGAAATCAGCAAAGACAATTGGACCGACTACACAGCCCCCTTCCTATTCAACGAAACTAAGACTATCAAGGCTATTGCCACTTGTGATGGTCTCGAAAACTCAGATGCAATGGTTGTTGAATACACTCCCTATACCTACGACGAGGGTGCAATCACCGTAGGTGTTAAAATCCCCGATGCTCCTTTCACTCCGTCGCATATTTATGCTTGGACTGATGGCGTTGAATATATTGATAAGGCATGGCCCGGTCACGAATTTACCGATAACGAAAAAGTATATATTGATGGCGTCGAATACTATTGCTATGTATTTGACCCGAAATACACTTCTGTATCGGTAATATTTAATAATAACAGCGGATCTCAAACAGTAGATATCACCGATGTCACCGGCGAAGCATACTACGAAATATTGAGTGATAAAGATGGCAGTAAGTACAAAATTACATTCCTCTCGGATGTTTCCGAGGTTGAGGACATCATCACCGATAATATCGTAACTGAGAACGTACAAATCGAATATTATAATCTCTATGGAATAAAAATTGAAAATCCGCAGCACGGCATCTACATCCGCAAGTGCGGAAACAAAACCGAAAAGGTAGTACTATAAAAGGCATGGTGTAGATGCCAGGATTTCCTTATCTACCACAATCAGCCGGTGCTCCCCAGCACCGGCTGTTTTTTTATAATAACTACACTTTAGTTTTGCTTTGTTAATGTGCTGTGTATTAGGGTTTTAATGGAGGGGGGTAGGTGTATACTCCATCGAGTAGGATTTGAGACTGCGGTATTTCGCCGGAGTGATTTTGATAGTTTGTTTGAAAAACCTGATTAGGGCATTGGTTGATGAGAAGGATGCTTCCTCGGCGATTTCGTCAAGGTCTTTATTGGTGTATAGCAGTTGGCGATGAATATAGAACAGCCGATAATAATCGTATATGTATTCGAACGGAGCCCCAAATACCTTGCGTACAACGCGGTGTAGATATTGATTGCTCACACCGAGGAGTTCGGCGTAGTGAGCCACATTGCCATTGGGCATATCTTCATGATTGAAAATGTCGGTGAGTTGTTCGGCGGTGCAGAACGAAGAGTCTCGGCGCAACACGGCATCTAAGTGCGCCTTGTCGTAATTGCTAAACAAGTATACCGACAGGAATATCAAGCCCGAAAAAGTGGTGAACACCATTTGATTGTAGAATAGGTGATTGGTGTCATCTATCGAGTTGCCGAAGTTGCACATGTAATTGGAAACCATCTCGGTGTATTGGGCGTTGAGCGTTATTTTAGGCTCTACCATTCGTTTGACAAAGAAAATGTTGTCGAGCATCGTTTCACCGGTATATGCGCAGATTGCAAATGGCAACGACCATACGGCAATCAGCAAGTCGGCGTCGGCAGAGATATTGAGAATGGCAAAGGATGATTGGCTGGGTGCAAATACCAACGATTGAGCGCTCGCTTGGTGTGTGGAGCCACATGTGCGATATGTCAACATGCCTTGTCGCACAAGCACCATGGAGAATGACAAGTCAACGCCGGCGAGGGTGTCGAAATTATCTGCGGTGAGATATATTACTTGTGGCTTGTCAATTAGCATAGCGTCGGATTATTTTCTGAAGTTCTGAGGCTGTTTTGCCCACACGAGTTACGAGGAATTCATTGATGTCAGCCACTGAGGAAAATTCATACTTCTCGGCAATCTCGCTCAGCGACAAGTGGTGGCACAAGTCGATGCATATGCTACGAGCAACGCAATTATTGATGATTTGCGATGGCGTGTGTCCTGTTGCCATCTTGATAGCGCTGGAAAAGTATTGATTGGTGACGCCCAATTTTTTGGCATACCATGTGATGTTGCGCTTGGGGGTCATCTCGCCGTAGAACAAGTGGTGAAATGCTGTTGACAACTCGACGATACTGTCGCTCATCGGTGTGGGTATCATACCATGCCGGCGCATTGCGGCATCGCACAAGTCGAGAATGATATATTTTAACAATATGCGCTTGATATTGTTTATAGTTGTATGTTCTTTTTGCTTGAGCAGTATACGCAGTTGATTTAGATTGTTAATAAATTTTGTGCTGTATGCCGAGTCATTGCTTACTGCAGCACTAAACCACGATTGCACTATATAAGTATGAGGTAGGGGATAGATATTTTCGGGGAACACAAGCATAAAGGTATTGCGTGGGACGCACAAGATGGTTATCGAGGCATCCTCCGAGGCATCGGTGAACAGTGTGAAACTGTTGGCAAATATATCATAGATATCGCCTTGGCGGGCTTGTTGACTGATACCGTTGTATAGTATATCCACGGTCCCCGAGGTGACTACAAATGTTATATGTATCTCGGATGGTGGAGACATCTTGAGTATATTACGGCGCCCATGCACAGTGATTAAATGACAATATGAGTCGTGCACATCGCCTCGGCGTGCGCGTGATGCATATCTATCTGTTGCGGTCTGTGTCATTATGCCACAAAGTTACA
>JBJEDD010000117.1:0-2799 GCA_051871715.1 Muribaculaceae bacterium
TACTCAAAGACTTTATGAACTCCGAAGCCTTGTTATACAAATCGCTGGATTTTTCGTATGCCTCGTCAGCCTCCTTACTATTAGGTTTAGCTGTGTTATATATCTCATCCCAGCGGTCCATTTCGTCTTTGAGTTCCATAATGCAACGCACTATAGGCTGCAACTTGGCTGGGAGTTCGCTTGCCGGCTGCTCCGCCTCCTTTATATCTTTTGCAGAATAGCTCGCTACACTGAAGCCCTTGAGGTCAAGCACCTCGAGAGCATCATTGTACTGCTTCTCATCAAGCGAAATAAAGTCGGTGCGCGCTTCATCACCCTTGCCATTTAACGCCGCATTTACCCGGGTGGCATCATCGCCAAAAGCATAATAGTGCCCATTGTGTTCGACTATAAAGACCGTGCCCTCGGGCATCTTGCTTTTCATCGTCTCCCATTTGCGACGCAACATATCCTTTTCGCCATCCGATACTTGCACAACTCCTCTTTTCTTTCTACCTTTGCCGGCAGAAACGTCTGCACTTTGTCGGGTAGCAGTGTCGTCCGACTTGCCTTTTTGGTTGCTTTCAACGTCCATCCTACTGTTAGCAGGTTCGGACGTTTCTTTTTTCTCAAAAGCAGTTAATAGCCATTTGCCTCTTGGGGTGCCCTTAAACTCCTTGCTGATTACTGCAAAGTGAGTGTCAGACTCTAACTTTATACGATTATCACTTTCTTTTATGACTTGCATATTGTCAATAATACTTTGCAAATCATTGAGCACCTCTGGATGCTTATTGATTATTTTAGCGAGTCCGGCTTTATCATTACCCCATACCAAGTCAATATCGCCGACATCTTTGTGATGCAACGCTCCGCTCACTTCACCGCTTTCTAATAGCTTCAATAACGCTATTGCGTTCTTTGCATCGCCTTTGAATTGGTCAAATATTGGTCCGAACTCACCCTCTCCTATTGGCTCATATCCTCGAGCTTTTAATCTCTCAAGCTTGCGTTGTAATGTGGTCTCCTCTCGTTCCGTCAGCGCATCATAGAATGGCATCACCATGCCGGGATGGGCTTCCTTGCCCTTGGTCGCCGGATTGGTCACCGAGAAAACTTCGTTGAGGAACTCGGCACCTATCTTCATCAGCTCCGAAGCGCTCAAGTCGGGCTTCATCTCAAGCAATCGCTCGCGAATGCGTCTGCCCAGCTCCGCTCCCATCGCTGTCGCATCGCCGGCTTCCTCGCCGGGCTTGCTGAACGCTACACCGTTGGCATACTTCATCAACTCCTTGTCGCGCACCAGCGACTCTGCCATCGTGCGCATCTCATGGCTCATCTCCGTGTCGGCTGACTCGTTGTACTTCTCAATGGTCTCTCGGTTGCGACGGTAGAACTCTACAGCCTCCTCCTTGGAGCAGAACGAAATCCATCCGGCATCGAGGCGATAACGAGCTCCATTACCGGTCGCTCCATCGCGAATATCCTTGCCCTCGGCATCTAACAGCGGCAACATCAAGTCCTGCTTGGTCTCCAAGCCCGGCACGCTTATGGCATACTCCTCGCGCCCATCGCGTAACAAACTGCCCGACTCCTTGCCATAGTATGTGCCTATCGGCTTGCCATCAAGATACATCGTGCGATGCACCGTCTCGCGACCATAATTGTCGTGCGACACCACATCCTCGCCCCACGACAAGCCCTCAACATCCTTGTCAGCCTCGCGACCCTCAGCGCCTTCAGCCTCTTGACTCTCGACTTTTGCCTCGTCGCCCTTGAGCAATTCGTCATACTGCTTTACAATATCGTCAAAGCCCAACTGCTTGGCGGTCTCCCTTTCGTTGCGGAGCTTTCGTTCATTGTAACTTTGATTTTCCTCGAGTTGTGCATCTTCGCTCTTCAAGTAGAGTCGAGTTCTGTTGAGCTGCTTCTCTGCCATTTCGCGCAAAGACGCTTGCACTGCATCCCAATAACCAAGTCGCTTGGCGCGCTCAGTGTAGTAGGGGATAATGACATCTCCATACAGCTGCTCGGCTGCAAGGTCGTCCTTCGCCTTCGTTACCATACTTTTATGTATGGGTTCGTATCCTCTGAACGGCATATCAAGTGCCCTATGGTACTCTATTATCTTACCTGCAGCTAACAGCTTATTCAACTCGTGCTCGTTTCTCCACTGATTGAGGAGCCATATATCCATTGCCAAGGTTTCACCCGGTTTTATACCATTGCGCTTGCCATCATACTCGTTATGCATATAGTTAGTGTGGAACCGTCGATTGCCAATAACAAGCCCTTCTGCAGTCGCCTCAAAGTGTGTTACACCGCGCACTTTCAGCGCTTTCTCTTCCAAGGATTGCATATCCAAGCCTTTCTCTGCCGGGCTGACGCTCTTGATGTCAAATACAACCACCTCCTGTGGCAGCGCCCCGGCTTCGCGTGCCGATTTGCTGCTATAGTTTATAATGCCATCATAGCCATGCGCCTTGAGGTATGCGCTAAGCGAGTCTGCCTCCTCTTGTGTGAGATTTGATACGCCATAGGTAAAGTACGGCTTCTTTAAGGTTATATTGCCCGAGAATATCGTCCCCGGCTTCTTCCCATCTTGCGCATACTCCGTTGCAACCATTCGGTCCGGCGTAAACGAAATGCCGGTGCCGTTAAATCGAGCACCTTCTTCTCCTCCCCTCATTTTATGATTGGGGTTGAGGTCACTCATCTTTGCAACATCGTTCGGGGTCCCATGGTAGAACACTATTGGTGCTCCACTTAATCTATAAAATCCCATAAAATGACGTAATATTTAGGCGCTGAGATGATTTT
>JBJEDD010000118.1:0-6311 GCA_051871715.1 Muribaculaceae bacterium
ACCCCGAGTTGATGATTCTCGAAGTGGATATCATCGACTACATCTCGCCCGACTTTGACATCAACACCTTCCCCAAGTTGATGTCGTTTGATGGCTATGCCAATAAGACACTGACCCATCTCGACCCCACCAATTGCCCCAATTTGGTGCGCTTGTCGGTGGATATGTGTCCCATCGAGACTCTCGATGTCACCAAGAATCCCGAATTGCTCATCCTCAATATCTCGGATACCAAAATTTCGGAGATTGACCTCAGCCAAAATACCAAATTGGTGCAACTCTTTGCAAGCAACGAGAGCGGCTGGGTCAATAAGCAATATAAACTCAACTCGCTCGACGTCAGCCACAATACCGAATTGACCATCCTCAATGCCGGTGGCAACAAATTCTCGTCCATCGACTTGTCGGCATGTGCCAACCTGGCTTATGTGGTGCTGAGCAATTGCCAACTTGAGTCTCTCGACGTGTCGCAGAATGAGGCTATCAACTACCTGAATATCGCCAAGAACAATATGTCGTTTGCGACACTGCCCTTCCCCAGCGCCAATTATAGCGAATATTACTACGAGCAACGCCCCATGCCTGTGGAGCGCTCATATCCTATAGGTCAGGTGCTCGACTTTAGCGACCGCGTCCTGCGCGATGGCACTACCACCGACTGTGTCCTCTACGGCTACAGCGTAGCCTCCGACCAATCAACCGTCCTGGAGCCTGAATACTACTCATATAGCGATGGTCGCCTCACACTATTGAAGGAGTATCCCGACTCGGTATTTGCAGCCTTCGGCAACTCGGCATTCCCCGATGCCGTGATGACCACCGGCAAGTTTATGGTCAAGAACGACCAAGAGTACGGCAAGCCCACCACTATCATCAGCATGACCGCCGGCGTCTACAAGGGCGACAAATTCACTGTATATGTCGGTCTTGACGGTGCCTCGGCTTCCAATCCCAAGGCATATACCATCCAAGCCGGCGACCAATACTACAACGGCTATGCCACCTCGGCAATCGAAGGCTCTAACGGCTTGGAATGTACCATGGGTGCCGGCTCGGTTATCAATGTCAATATTCCCGAAGGCTCTGTGCTCACCTCATTTGCTATTGACGGTGTGACCCTCTATAGCGTTAACCTATCCAAGGCTACCGAGTTGCGCTCGCTCAAATTGATGAATGCCGGGCTGTATGCCATCGACTTGGCTTACAACCGCTGCCTCACCGAGTTGAACCTCGATGGCAATAACCTCCGCAGCCTCGACCTCACCGGCGTCTGCGAGGCTTATAGCAAGAATGTGCTCTCCTCAATCAGCGTGAACAATAACTCTCTCACTGAAATCACTCTCAACGCCACATTGGCTATCAATTCGCTGAGCCTTGCCAATAATGCCCTCACCGAGTTCAACTACAAGGACTTTGACAATTTGACCTACCTCGACCTCTCGGGCAATGCCCTTACCTTCCTTAATATGGATTATATGACCGAGACCGTATATTGCAACCTCGCCAACAACGAGTTTGAGAGCATCGAGTTGCCCGAGAGCAACAAGTTTGCCGAGTTGAACCTCTCGGGCAACAAACTCACCTTCGCTACATTGCCCTATTTGGCTGCCCGTGAGGGTCTTGTATACACTTATGCACCGCAGACAGCCATTACCATTCCCACTCGTGGTCCGGGTATCGACTTGTCGGCACAGAATGTTACTATCGACGGTCATACCACCCAATTTGCATGGAAGAAAGCCGATGGCACTGTGCTCACCGAGGGTGTCGACTACACACTCAGCAATGGTCGCACCAAGTTTATCAATACCTCGGTAGGTATGATTTACTGCGCGATGACCAATGAAGCCTTCCCCGCTTTTGCCGGCGATGATGCCTTGTGCACTACATTAATCAAGGCTGATGAGATGCCCACCAACCGCATCGCCTCGTTTGTAACTCCCGTGGGTGGCGAGGCAGTGACCCTGTCGCTCGCCGGCAACACCTCCGGCATCGCCGTATACTTCGATTGGGAAGGCAAAAATGACTTCCTCGACCAGTACCTCCTCGGCACCACCTATACCCTGTATAGCGCAACTACTACCGAGGGCGCCACCGTCAATGTTTACACCTATGAGCCCACCGAGAAGGTTACCGTGTTCTCGGTTAACGGTGCGACCATGTCGTCATTTGACGGCTCGGCTCTCAAAGGCGTGCAGTGCTTGACCCTCCTCAATGCCGGGCTTAAGGAAATCTCATTCCCCAACAGCGTTGAGACCCTCACCGAACTTAACCTCGATAACAATGCCCTCGAGACCTTAGACGCTTCAGCGTTCCCCGAGTTGCGTGCCTTGTCCATCTCGGGCAACAAACTCACATCTCTTGACCTCAGCGGTGCTTCTCACTTGCAAGTGGTGTCGGCTGCGCTTAACGCCATCAGCGAGGTGAAGTTCAATAATCCCAGCCTGTGGATGCTCAACCTCTCAGCCAACGACCTCTATGACATCGACCTCTCACCCCTGACTCAACTCGAGCAGGTGAGCCTGAGCAATAACTACCTCAGCAGCATCGATTTGTCGGCAAACAGCCGATTGCGCGTAATCCAACTCGACGGCAATGCCTTCACCTTCTCGACCCTGCCGTTGCCCAAGTCATCGTGGTATGTCTACAGTTTCGGCAACCAAGGTCCCATGACCGTGGAATGTGTCGATGGCAAGGTAGACCTCTCGAACGAGGCTGTGATCAATGGCGTGAATACCGAGTATACATGGTATATCGGTGTACCCCAGTTTGACGAGAGCGGCACCCTCACCGGCGAAAACCTCTATCTCAACGAGGAATACACCCTCGAGAATGGCGTTACCACCTTCCTCTATGACTTCAACGACATCATGTGCGTGATGACCAACTCCACCTTTGCAGGCTTGTACCAGCATACCAACCAAATCAGCGTGCAGGCAGGCGTCAAGGATGTGCTCACAGATGCCGAGGGCAACTCCTTCAAGGTCGTAGCCACCGGCAACGGCAATGTGAGCGTATTCACCACGCTACCCGAGGGCACCGTAGTGACCGCAGTCACTGTCGACGGCAAGGCTGTCGCTACCGCTGCTGTTGCCAACGGCACTGCCACCCTCACCGCACCTGTTGGTGCTATCATCATCACCGCCGGCTCGCATGCCGCCAAGGTGATTGTGAGGTGATGGTTTATGGTTTATAGTTTATAGTTTATAGTTTATGGTTTATAGTTTAGGGTTTAGGTTTTTGCCTGAACCCTAAACCTTTTTTTGTGGAGTTGTGGCGAATATGGCGAAATTTTTGTAATTTTGGCGCTTGAACGGTGTAGAGCAAACATTTTTGCTCGCCGAGCCGTTTTTTTAAACAGATAAGCAAGCAATAGTGAGCATAAAGAAAGTAGCAGGTAAGGTGTTTAAAGTGCTCGGCATCAGCGTGTTGTCGGTGCTTGCCTTGGTTGTGCTCATTGTCGCGTTGATTTATACTCCGATAGGCTCGGAGGTGGTGCGCCGATATGTGGTGGAGAATATTTCGACCGACTCGTTGCGCATAGATATGGAGCGCCTTAACATAGATTTTCCGGCTACGGTGTCGGTCGAAGGCTTAAGACTTGAGATGATACCGCCCATGAGCATCCGAGCCGACTATGCCGAGGCTTCATTGGAGATAAAGCCCCTCCTGGACAGCCGATTGCGACTCAACGATGCCCGAGTCGACGGGTGCCGCTTCTACATGACCTTGATGCCGGCTATTGACTCTCTGGGTGTGACGATGGACCATGCGCAGATTGATACTGCTTGTATAGACTTGAATATCAGTGTGATAGATGTAAATGCTGTTGTTGCATCGGGAGCACACATTAATTATATAGCGCCTAACGAGGCAAGCCTTGCCGCCTGGGTCGAGGAGCCCGAGGAGGAGAGCGGTGCTGAGCCGTGGACGGTGCGTGTTAACACATTGCAGATCACCGGGGGCGATGCCCTGTATACCACTCGCGGGCTTGAACCGTGTCCCGGACTAGATGTGGCTTATATTCAGGTAGATAGCATAGACGTGGCAGTTGATAATTTCTACAATCGTGCTGAAGTGGTGACTGTGCCGTTGCGCATCAGCGGGCATGAACGCTGTGGCATAGACTTGGCAGTAACAGGCACACTGCGAATCGATAGCACAGCCACGCGACTCGATAGTATGAGCCTTGTGACACCGCCGGGTACTGCGCTGAATTTCAATGCGTTGATAGGAATGGGCGACTTGTTGACAGAGCCTGAGACGCCCTTGGCAGTTAATGCTACCGGTGTCGTGGCTCCAACCGATTTGTCTCTAATGTTACCCGATATGGCTGAAATGTTTGACGCCTTGCCGGCTGACAAATTTGTGGAGACGAAAGTAGATGTTGACGGCACGGCGGGAGCGCTGAATATCAATGACTTGCAGATGATAGTAGATGGCGTCGCCGACCTTGCAGCCCATGGCAGCCTCAACGATACATTCACAGCCGATATCCCGGCGATGCAGTTGGCTATCGACTGCCGACTCACCGATGTAAATTCGCTGAGAAGGACATTCGGCTTGACCGGCTTCAGCATCCCGCCCACGACCCTTAGCGGTGATATTTCGTTGAATACCAACGATATGGAAGCCTCGCTCCGTGCCGTTACCGGCAGAGGTATCCTCGATGTGGATGCCTCGATGGGTATGCGAGCCGACGACTACTGCGTGGCACTGAGTGCCCGCGACTTCCCGATAATCCGCTTTATGCCCGATATGGGCATAGGAGCCGTCAGTGCCGAGATAGATGCCGAGGGTAGGGGCTTTGACATCACGAGCCAATCTACCTTCTTAGATGCTGCTATAGATATCTCAAGCGTTGAATATGAGGATTATACATTCAAAAACTTGGGCTTGACGGCATTGATTGATGAAGGCTCAGCGTATGTTACCGCTACGGCAGACGATCCGATGCTGAAGTTGGGACTTGCTGCCTCGGGCAACCTTGCCGGAGACACTTATGAGTGGCAGGGCGTGCTTGCCGACCTATACCTTGATGCCTATGGTACCGGGATAACAGATACCGATATGATAGTGAGCGGCTCGCTTGCCGGTGGCGCGACCATAGCGCCGGAGGGTTCGCGCTACGATGTGCGCATCGACCGCCTTGCCTATACCGACTCGGTGGGCACCCTCTACCTCAACGATGTGGCGGCAAATCTTGCCACCACCGATACAACGACTGTGGCAGAACTGACTAATAGAGATATGGCAGCCTCGCTATCGTCGGCAGTGCCCTTGGAGGAGTTTCTCACGCGCCTGGACTCGGCGACAATAGTGATGGGCAGACAAATTGACAGCCATATAATAGATGTGGCGGCGCTTCAGCAAGCCTTGCCACCCTTTAATTTTAATCTCAAAGCCGGAGGGTCCAATATCCTCACCGATATTCTCAGTCAATATGAGATGGGCTTTAACACCTTGGATATCAATGCATCAAATGCTCGCTCGCTGGCGGCGGATATGACCCTGCTCGGCTTCAATACGCCAACGATGACGATAGATACCATCACCGCCGATATGAGCCAATATGGGCATCGCATGGCGTTCACCACCAAGATAGATAACAGCCCGGGGACCTTTGACGAGTGGGCACATGTGCGCATGGACGGTTTCTTTGCCAACAACAGTCTGCGCATGACCCTCAATCAGCGCAATATAGATGGGCGCGAGGGCTATAATACCGGTCTGGGAGCGACGCTGGGCGACTCCACCTTGACACTTTTCTTTGACCCCACCGACCCCACCATCGCCTATCGCCCGTGGAAGATTAACGACGACAACTATATAACGTGGTCCTTTGCGCGTCGCAGTATCGATGCCAATTTGCATATGAGTGGCGGTGACTCGTCGGTGGAATTGTACACCGCCGAAGCCGACAGCATCGGCAAGACAGATGAATTGATAGCACGCATCAACGATATCAATATAGCCGATTGGGTGAATTTCAATCCCTTTGCTCCGCCTGTGACCGGCAAGTTGAATATGAATATGCGCCTGTCGGGCTTGCCTGATAATATCCACGGCTCGGGCACGGTGAGTCTTGATGGCTTGACTTACGACCGACGCCGAGTGGGTGATATGGCCGCCGACCTCGATGTGTCGACCGACCGCAGCGGGCGTATCCGCGCCTCAGCCGACGTGGCAGTCGATGGCGTGCGCTCCATCACCCTCGCCGGGGCATTGAACGACTCCACCGCCGGGTCGCCCTTGGCAATGGACTTCTCAATGATACACTTCCCGCTGTCAACAGTCAATCCCTTCTTGCC
>JBJEDD010000118.1:6411-10937 GCA_051871715.1 Muribaculaceae bacterium
GCTCCCTTGCCGACCCGCAAATCGACTTGGCACTCACCGCGTCGAATTTCCAGATTTGCGACAGCAAGCGAGCCGCCCGCGGCGCAGACATCTATGGCAAGGGCTTCATTGATATTGACGCCACTGTCAGCGGCAATATCCGACTGATGCGTCTCAATGCCGATATTTCGGTGTTGCCCGGCACCAATATCAGTTATGTGATGACCGATGCCGGCACGGCAATCCAGAGTTATTCCACCGAGGGTTTGGTGCGCTTTGTCAACTTTGCCGACACCACTACCACGGCAGTGGAGGAGGCAGTCGCCGCGATGGCTATGCTGATGCAGGCATCGCTCAATATAGCAGATGGCACCACCATCACTATCGACCTGTCATCCAACGGACAAGATAGAGTGCGCATCCTTCCCGAGGGCAGGCTCAATATGTCGATGCTGCCCATGAGCGACCCGCGCATCACCGGGCGCCTCAATATCAATAGCGGCTTTGCTCGTTACACCCCACCGTTCATGACCGAGAAACTCTTCAATTTCTCCAACGGCTCATATATAGCCTTCACCGGGGATATGTTCAATCCCACACTCAATATCCAAGCCGTCGATCCCATCCGCGCCAACGTGACCCAAGCCGGGCAAAATTCGCGCGTCATAGAGTTTGACGTGTCACTGTCGGTGACCGGGACGCTTAACAATATGAATGTGGCATTTGACCTAAGCACCGACGACGATGCAACCGTAGCCAACGAATTACAGTCGATGAGCGCCTCGCAACGCGCCAACCAGGCGATGAATATGCTGCTGTACAATGTGTATACCGGCACAGGTACCACTGCCGACTCCAACCTCTCGGGCAATATTCTCTACTCGTTCCTATCGTCGCAACTTAACTCGTGGGCGGCTCGTACCATCAAGGGCGTCGACCTGTCCTTTGGCATCGACCAATACGACCGCACCCTCAACGGCTCCACCTCCACGACTACCAATTACACCTACTCGGTGTCGAAGTCGCTGTTCAACGACCGCTTCAAGATAGTCGTGGGCGGCAACTACACCACCGATGCCAATATTGATGAGAATTTTGCCGAGAACCTTATCAAGAATATCTCCTTTGAGTATTTCCTGAACAATGCACGCACAATGTACCTGCGCTTGTTCCGCCACACAGGCTATGAGAGTATCCTGGAGGGCGAAATCACGCGCACCGGTGTGGGCTTTGTGTATCGCCGCAAACTCACCTCGCTGCGTCAATTGTTCTCACCGCGCACACACGCCTTACCCTTAGTAACACTCCCCGCCGATGAATAAGTTGCTGAAATACATCATAGTCGCTGCTTGTGCCACCACCGTGTGGGCATGCTCCACCACCTCGCGCATCCCCGAGGATGACTTGCTGTACACCGGCACCAAGAATATACAATATGTAATAACCGAGAAGGGCGACACCCTGTATGCGGTGCCCGAGGAATTGAAAGAGACCCTCCTGGAGACCGTGGATATCGCGCCCAACAACTATCTGAGCTTGTTGCGGTGGCGCTATCCCTTCCCATTGGGCTTGTGGGCATACAATAATTGGCCCAATCCGCCATCGGGCTTCCGCCACTGGCTGTATGAGACCTTTGCCGAGGAGCCGGTGCTCATATCGGATGTGCGCCCCGAGGTGCGCACGCGCATGATTGAGCAATTGCTTGATAATCAAGGCTTTTTTCGTGCCACGGCGACCTATGAGTTGGTACATCCCAAGAATAAGCGCAAGGCATCGGTGGTGTACACCGTCAATCCCGGTCCGGCATTCTATATCGACCGAGTCGAGTTGCCCGAGGATACGACACACCTATTGCATCTCATCGACTCTATCGCCTCGCGCGACACTTACCTGCACCCCGGAGTACGCTTCAGCACCGACTCGCTGAGTGCGGCTCGCACCCGCATCACCAATGTGTTGCGCAACAAGGGATATTACTTCTTCCGTCCCGACTTTATTGAATTTCTTGCAGACAGCACCGCCCGACGCTGCCGCATCGACTTGCGCCTGGCGTTGGTAGACAATATGCCCAAATATGCCTCGCGTTGCTATGTCACCGGCGACATATATGTGGTGGTCAATCGCTACGAGGGCGAGCAGCGCCCGGATACCGTGCCGATGGGGCGCGGCATCACCTTGGTGCAGATGCAGCCCACACGCCTGCGTCGCGACATCGTGCCCGAATGTGTGCGTTTCCGTCAGGGCAAGGTGTTCTCGGTGCGCGATATGAACCGCACACAGACAGCCTTGGCTCGATTGGGCATCTTCCGCTCTATCGACATCTCGGCTCGTCCCGACACTACGGCTGCCGAGCCGACGCTTGATGTGCTGGTCGATTGCCGCTTTGATGCACCCCTGGAAGCATCAATTGAGGTGAATGCCTCGTCAAAGAGCAATAGTTATATCGGACCGGGTCTCACCCTGGGACTCACCAACCGCAATATCTTCGGTGGCGGCGAGCAACTGTCGATAGACCTCACCGGTACATACGAGTGGCAGACCGGACATGGGCGTAGCAGCCTCTTCAACTCCTACGAGGTGGGTTTGAATACTTCTCTGGCTATTCCGCGCCTGTTGGCGCCCAAGTGGGTGCCACGCAGCCGCTATCAACTCAATTGGACGCGTTTCCAGTTGGGTGCCGACCTGCTCAACCGCCCTCACTACTTCAAGATGGCGCAATTCAATGCTTCGGTCAACTACGACTGGCGCTGGCGTCGCAATGTAAGCAACACCTTCACGCCCTTGAAACTTACCTATACCAAGTTGATGAATACAACGGAGGCGTTTGACTCCATAATGGAGGCAAATCCGGCTGTGGCACAGAGTTTTATCAGCCAGTTTATCCCACAGATGATTTACTCATACACCTACGACCGCCGCATCGATAGCGACAATAGTGTCAACTTACAGTTTACCATCCAAGAGGCGGGCAATATCATGTGGGCGGTGTGGCGAGCCTGTGGTGTTGAAGGCGAGAAGAAATTGTTTGGCACGCCGTTCTCGCAGTTTGTCAAAGGTTCGGCACAGGTGGTGTACAATCGGCGCGTCATAGGCAATCACAGGCTTGTGTGCCGCGTGGCAGTGGGTGCCGAGCATGCCTACGGCAACTCGGCGGCAGTACCTTATGCCGAGCAGTTCTATGTGGGCGGTGCCAACTCGGTGCGCGCGTTCACGGTGCGAAGTATAGGACCGGGGCGCTATCATGCAGCCTCGTCGGTGGATAATGACTACTTCGACCAAACAGGTACGTTCAAGTTCGAGGCAAATGTGGAGTATCGTTTTCCGCTTGCCGGTGCGCTCCATGGGGCATTCTTCTTTGATGCCGGCAATGTGTGGCTCCTGCGCGATGACCCCTCACGTCCGGGTGGTAAATTGGAGGGCGGAAAATTCTTCCGCGACCTCGCTACCGGCACCGGCTTGGGCTTGCGCCTCGATATGGATATCATAGTGGTGCGTGCCGACCTGGGCATAGGTATCCACTTGCCCTACGACACCGGGCACGGCGGTTACTACAATATGGAGTCCTTCGGCAAGTCGCTTGCCTTCCACCTCGCTATCGGGTATCCCTTCTGAGGTCAGTTGGCAAACTCAACCGATACGCCAATCTGGAAGCGGCGAGGGTTGAGTGGGTAGTCGGGCATTGAGAAATAATTGTTGGAGAACCATCCTTGGTTGATGTGGCTGAAAAGCACGTAGAAGCGGGCTTTGCTCAGTTTGAAGTTGGCATAAGCGTTCATGAAGGGATAGTTGCCGTATTTCTCGTCGCGCTGATTGGCAAAAGTTGCGGTAGCGGGCTGATACTTAGGTGCGTAGTACTTGGTGTAGTAGTTGCAGTCCATACCGAGTTGCACCGAGAGGGTTGCTACGCGGAATTTGATATAAAGATTGGAGTAAACAGCAAGGGTGGGGATTGAAATGACGTCCTCGTTGCTGCTTTTTTGGAATGTCAGGCTGTTGTCCCAGTGGAGGATGCCGGCATGTAGCCCCTGGCGGAGTCGCGCGCTCACCACTTGGACACTATCTCCGTTTTGGGTGGGTAGGAAGGTGTCGTTGAAGTAGAGATAATTCTGGATATTGCTCACCTCGACGTCGAGATGCGAGTCGGTGTGATTGATGTCGAGCGAGCCGCCGAATGTCACACGGCGCTCCTTGCCGAAGTCGTTGTGCCAGGCAAAGTGGTTGGAAATGTATTGGTTGAGGAAGTAAGAGGGAGCCTTGTTGGAGAAGGCTGCACGCCCGGTGAAAGCCACAGAGTCGCCCAGCAAGGGGAAGCGCGTGGTGAAGTTGCCGTCGAGGTCGATGTCGCCGGCGACTTCGCCGGTGATGCCAAATCGAGCGGTGACCGTGTAGGTGAGGATTGAGCCGCGTTGCTTGGTGAGTTGCCCGCCGATGGTTATATTGTGCTTAGTGGCGGTGGGGTCAATTGTCGAGCATCCCTCGGGGAGGGGAGTGAGGTCGAGTTCGGCGCGGTTGAGGGTGTCGACCGGTTGGGTGTATTTGACGACCTC
>JBJEDD010000119.1:0-10934 GCA_051871715.1 Muribaculaceae bacterium
GACCGTCTTTGCTTGCCAGGTCAACTACATATGGGTAGGCGTTGCCATCATTTGGGCTTATAACCGCCTCACACTCAGCGAAAAGCCCTGCGGTCCGCTTACGCTTATCGCAGTCTTTATAGCCGCTGCCGGGCACGAGGCTGCATCCTTGCCCTTGCTTATCGGCTTTATCGCTTACTACCTGATGAGGCGCAAATTGCCGCCCAAGACTTTGTGCCCGGCAGTCATCGCCTTTATCCTCGGCACGGCATTCGTGGCTCTATGCCCGGGCATTATCCTCAGAGCAGGCACATCCGTTGCCCCCGATGACCCGTTCCTTCACCTTGCCCTCAAGACCATCCCGGCTGTCCTTGCTATGCTTGCCATAGTAGTAGCCATGACCTTGTTCGCCAAGACAAGGATAGTCGTCAGGCTCCTGCTTAGTAGTGATGCTCTTGTACTCTTTGTGGCAGCCATCGCCTCTGCAGTCATCGCACTCGCCTCAGGTATCGTGGGACGCAGCGGCTGGTTTGCCGAATTTTTTGCCATCCTCTTCATCTTCAGAGCATTAAATTATTGTAAATGGCAATTCAAACTGCTGTCATTTGTATTGGGCGCTTTACTATTGGTTCACACTATCCAAGTCGTTCATTGGCAATATAAGTTGGGTCATGAAGCCGAGAATTTTGAAGCCCTCTACGAGCACACCGATGATAATGTGATATATTTCGATGCCACAGCCGATACCGATGTGCCATGGTGGCTGCTGGGGCGTTTCAAGGGTGTGCCCGATGCCGACGATGTCTACCTGCTTTCAACCTTAGCCGAGTACTACCATCCCGGAGCTGCCATGCCGGTCATCTTGCCTACCGAGGCTCGAAATATTGATGTGGATAATGATACAACCTGCTTGTCTAACGGCTCTTTCATTACCCAAAATCCTCCGCTTGAACTGATTGAGCACTCGACCGAGCGCGAAAAAATCGCTATGCACATCTACATGCGCGACAATGTTCAATGGGTCGTGCAAGCCTTTGAGCGCGATGGTCATACCCTCTATTATCACTCGCGCCGAATCATCGACCCGGGCGACCGTTAGAAGGTGACGTGCACCGCGATGCGTATGCCGCTCTTGTCGATCTCGTAGGGCACATTGCGATAGTTCAGTCGCCACACATAATCGACTCGCAATACTTTGAAAATATTTTCCACGCCGACGCTCGCTTCCATATAGGGCGTGTCACCGAGATTTATCAACCCTGTGTTGTCGGGGAATTGCAACAACGACGGGTCATATGCCGGATTATTCTTTTTGCTCAAGTGACCCCAGATACCTCTGAAGGTAAATACCTCGCGCAATTTCAAATCCTTGAGGTAGGGGATGAAGTTGAATAACGCACCATTTGCCCAATAGGTGATGTCAAACGAGGCATAGGTGCTGTTGAAGAACTCCATGGGGTTGAGCAAAGCGAAGCTGCGTGGCTGGATGATATAGGATAGGTTGGCATTCGGCACTAACAGGTTGAGGAACGAGGTCTTGCCCCACACATGACCCGCATCGAGGTATGTATCCAAGTAGCCGAATGCCGAGAACCACCAGCGCTTGGCGATGTCAATCTCCGTGACATTCACTCCATAGCGCGCGCCACCGAAGCCCTTGGGCGAAAATAAATGACGCAGAGTGATTGCCGGCGCATCGAGATTTACAGGCAGGCGATATGTGCGCGTTTGGAAGAACTTCTCGCCGGGAGCATAGCGCAGGGTCAGTTCTATCGAGTTTTCATTCAAGTGGTCATATTGTCGCCCGTAGCCATCAATGAACGGCATGCATGGCGCCGACTCGCGCCGTATATTGGCGATATTCAACCCGACCGAAAAGTCATATCGGGTCTCCAAGATAAATTGGAGCTGGTTAAGGCGCTTGTAGATGATGCGGTCGTCGCTCATACGCTTGAGCGACAACACGATATTGTCGGGGGTGGTGAACATATAGCTCTGCCCCGGGCGGTCTATATCATACGATGACGTGAAGCGCAGCGCCTTCACCGGGAACTCGCGCGAGTGATATTCCTTGTCGATGAATGAGTACTCGACTTCGAGACCATACTTCCACTTGTGCTCCTTGAGGCCATATGCGCCGTATATGCGCGAGAACCATCGCGGCGAGAGTGCCGATGTGGTCATGCCTCCAAAGCGCACTCGGGTGCCCTCGATGGAATTGAAACTCAACATCGAGTTGACAGGACCGATATCAAATTTGCTCGGGCTTGCCGTGGGGATATATCCTTGAAAGAGGACTCGCGCAATCTTTTCGCCCCAATAGTAGATGGGCTTCTCGCGGAACTTGCGCAGCAGTTCGCCGACCTTGCTCTCGCCGCGACCGATGCCCACATAGCGAGCCTCTTGCCAGAAGCCCTCATCGCGGTTCTTTGCCTCTTTGAGCACCAAAGAGGCACCTCCACCGGCAAAGACCGAGTCTGCGATAGCATCGAACGAGTGATTGGCATAAGCCGAACGACGGCTGAGATACATTCCGGTGCCACCCGAGATGATGCTCATCTCGGCGATCATATCATCGTGAACCTTAAGTCGCGAGCCATCGGGTCCCTTGATATAGTCTTGGGCTATGTAAAGGTCTCGGATAAAATTGAGGTTAATCTCGCGCGGTAGATGCATCTCAACGCGCTTGATAAACATTGTGCTGTCATTCTCGGGAACGTATACGTTGCCCATGAAGCCGAATGAGGAGTGATTGTGGGGATAGAACGACAGAACTATGCAACGCTCATCCTCAATCATCACCGTGTCGGTGAGATAAAATTTGTAAAAGTCCGGGGCTATGCGCGACAGCGGACTCACGAAGCGATTTTGAAAAATATTTATATCATTGCAGTACAGGTCAATCTCGCGCATCACGTCTTCAAAGAAGATACGCATCTGCGATGGGTCGAAAAACTCATCGAAGCCGTCATCGCGCAAGCCGGTGACCACTTCGCGCGATGCTTCAGGGCTGTGGCGATAATGTTGGCGTGCAAATTTTTCTTTCACCAATAGTGACAGGTAAGGCTTGCCCGAAATCTCGCTGGTATCTATATGCTCCTCAAGGTTCTCGATGGTTTGAGCCATTCCACGCCGTGTCTCGGCATCGAAGTCATTGATACCGAGGGTGAGCCGCTCATAGCGGTCGTAGCTGTAGTAGGGATTACGACGCGGGTCGGTGAGTGGTGCCCGGTCTTTGAGACGGTTCAAGAAATCGACAGCCGGGTTGTTTTTCTTGCTGTACTTGCGACGATGCACCACGACTTCCTCCAGCTCGGTAGTGGCGGGTGTCATATAGATGACGTATGTGTTCAATTGGTTCTTCTTGACCGGCACGAGCTTCTTTTCGTAGCCCACGCATGTGACTTGGAGGACTTTTGCCTTATCCGGGGCTACAATCTCAAAGATGCCATCCTTGTCGGCGACTGCTCCGTATCCGGCACCGGAGATTACGACCGATGCCATAGGCAATGGCTCGTTGGAAATCGAGTCGCGGACAATACCGCGGATGAAGTATTGGTCGGCTGCGGCATCAAAGGATGTCAATATCATCAAAATTACACTCGCTATGTGCAATATGTGATAAAACTTGCTTATCTTTGTATGGAAATTCAAAACCTATTGACGATGGGAAAAGAAATTGAACGAAAATTCCTTGTAAAAAACAGTTCTTACAGAGAGATGGCTGTTCAAGTCAAGAGTATCGAGCAAGGATACCTCACGAGCGAACAAACCACCGTGGTGCGTGTACGCATATGTGACTCGCAAAGCTTCTTGACGGTCAAGACCGCCAATGTGGGAGCGACTCGCGGCGAGTGGGAGTATGAAATCCCTGTGGAAGGTGCCCGGGAATTGCTCAGCGCTTGTAAGGGTAGGGTCATCCGCAAGAAACGCTACATAGTCCCGGCAGAGAATGGCTTGTGCTGGGAGGTCGATGAGTTTGGCGGTGACTTGGCGCCGCTGGTGCTTGCCGAGATAGAGATACCCTCGGTCGACACCTTGGTGGCGTTGCCGTCCTTTGTAGGTGAGGAGGTTACTCATGACCCGCGATACTTTAATTCTGCTCTCGCAGCTCAAGCTTGACAACATTCTCGACGTGGTGGGTGTGGGGGAACATATCCACCGGTTGCACGGCAACCACGCGGTATTTACCATCCAATAGAGCCAAGTCGCGAGCCTGTGTGGCAGGATTGCAGCTGACGTATACGATGCGCCGCGGTGAGGCATTGAGAATTTCATTCACTACATCGCCGTGCATACCGGCTCGTGGCGGGTCAACAATCATCACATCGGGGCGTCCGTGCCCGGCGATGAACTCGTCGGTGAGCACGTCCTTCATATCACCGGCAAAGAACTCGGTATTGGTGATGCCATTGACAGCAGAGTTGATTTTGGCATCCTCGATTGCCTCGGGGACGTATTCGATACCTATAACCTTGGAGGCTTGACGGCTGACAAAGTTAGCGATGGTTCCGGTGCCGGTATAAAGGTCATACACCAATTCGGAGCCGGTGAGGTCGGCAAAATTGCGAGCGACTTTGTACAACTCATAGGCTTGCAAGGAGTTGGTCTGGTAGAATGATTTGGGACCGATACGGAATTTCAAACCTTCCATCTCCTCTTCGATGAATGGTTTGCCGGAGTAAACCAATATCTCTTGGTCGCTAATAGTGTCGTTAACCTTGAGATTGACGACATACTGCAGCGAAGTTATCTCGGGGAACTGTGATTTCACAGCCTCCATGACCATGGTGATATTGTTCTTGTCATCTTCGCCAAAAGACATCACAGCCATAACCTCGCCGGTCGAAGCAATTCTGATCATCAGCGTGCGTAGCAGTCCGTGCTGAGCTCGCAAGTCATAGAATGACAAGCCGTTGTCAATAGCAAAATTTTTGATAAACTTGCGCAAGCGATTGCCGAGGTCGTCCTGCAGATAGCAACAATCGATGTCGAGGACCTTGTCGAAAGCCCCGGGAATGTGGAAGCCGGCGCCGTCGCGATTGTCATACTCCTCGGCAGAAGCCAATTGCTCATTGGTGAGCCAGCGCTTGTTGGAGAATGTGTACTCCATCTTATTGCGATACTCCCAGATGTGTTCAGAGCCTTTTATGAGCGAAATATCAGGCAGTTCGATCTTAGCGATACGCGTGAGGGCATCCACTACTTGTTGCTGCTTGCATTGCAGTTGCATCGCATAGGGGATATGCTGCCAGCGGCAACCGCCACAAATACCGAAGTGAGAGCAATTGGGCTCAAGGCGCTCGGGCGCCGGCGCGATAAAGCGCTCTATGCGTCCGTCGGCATAGTTTTTGCGTTTCTTTACAATGCGAATATCAACAATATCGCCGGGACATCCATAGGGGACGAAGACGACCATATCATCGACACGGGCTATTGCGTTGCCCTCGGCTGCGATGCCCGAGATTGTGGCACCTTCTATTATGGGGTAGGGTTTTCTTTTGCGTGACACGTTAGTGAAAAATTTTTGTGCAAAGGTAAGCAAAAAACGGCATAAAAACACTACCACCGACCAGCCAAAGGGGCAAGTCGGTGGTATTTTGCAGTTAATAATTCTGAATTATGCTCAAAGGGCGAGAAGTTTCTCGATAGTCTCGCGCAATTTAGCCTCGCTTTGCGAGCCGGCGAGACGCAAGTCGGTCTTTGCGCCGTTCTTGAAGAACAGGATGGTGGGCAGGCTCATAATGCGGTTCTCGGATGAGAAATCGCTCTCCTCATCGACATTGTACTTGCCGATAACGACACGTCCTTCATACTCTTGAGCGAGTTTGTCAATTACGGGAGCCATGTTCATACAAGGTCCACACCAAGTAGCCCAGAAATCTACCAACACGGGTTGACCGGTGGCGATAGTTTCCTTAATGTTTTCGTCAGTGAATGTAAATGCCATTGTTGTTTAGTTTATTTGTTCGATTTTAAAAGATATTCCATTTTCTTTGAGTTCGTCAATCAGTTGCCTGTTGACATTGATGCGCGAGGAGGAGTTAAGGAGGACCGAGCGGTTAATCTCGGGCTCGTACACGCTGAATTTGAGCGCTAGGCTTTGTCCGTTGCCCTTGCTGTGGTCAGCGATAGCCTTGGAGATAGGAATGAGGAAATCGTCGTTACATTCCTCAACCATCAGGTTGATAGTGAGAGAGTTGACCATCTTGCCTTTCAGGTTTTCCAAGGGCATAATGTTGGTGATATTGAAGCGTAACTCGTTGCCATACAGCGATTTATATACACCTCGAACCAGAACGGCTTGCCCCTCACTGAGTAAGTGCCTGAATTGGCGTATTTGCTCATCAAATATCATAAACTCGCTTGACGAAGTGAAGTCCTCAAGCTTGATAATCATCATGGGCTTGCCTTTTTTGGTAGTCCTCTCAGTGCAATTGGTAATGATGCCGCCGAACGACACTTCTTTGCCCTCGGCGGGAACTATATCTTCACGCTCGCCCAAGGTGCATGTTACACCATAATTGATTTCGAGAAAATACGGATCGAGCGGGTGCGCCGAGAGGTACATACCGATTAAGTCGCGTTCCTTGTCGAGACGCACGATGGGTTGCCACTCGATGGCTGATGGAATCGGCGGGTGCGAATCGTTAATCATTTGTGCATCTTCCAAATCATCAAAAAGAGTATTTTGGCTTTGATTAATCGCATTTTGATGATGTTGCCCATATTTGAGCAGGATTTCCGGAGTACTCTCGCCGGGACGACCGTCGCCTTCGTCGACGAGGTCCTCGCGCTTAATGCCGAAGCAGTCGAAAGCACCTGCCAAGGCAAGATTTTCGAATACGCGTCGATTAATCGATGACGACGGCACGCGCTCGACAAAATCGTAGATACTCTCAAAGGGTTGGTCTCCACGCGCCTTGACAATTTCTTCGACGACAGTGTCACCGATGCCACTGATAGCGGAGAGCCCGAAGCGGATATCGCCCTTGGATGTAACACCGAAATCGCGCACTGATTCGTTCACGTCGGGACCCTTGACGACGATGCCCATCGCGCGGCACTCGTCCATGAAGCCGGTGAGTTTGGCAATATCCGTGCGGTTGTGAGTGAGCACGGCAGCCATATACTGTGCCGGATAGTGAGCCTTGAGATAGCCCGTCTGGTAAGCAATCCACGAGTAGCATGTGGCGTGGCTCTTGTTGAAAGCGTAAGACGCAAACTTTTCCCAATCGCCCCAAATTTTATCGAGAATTTTGGGGTCATAGCCATGTTTCTTGCCACCCTCGATAAACTTGGGCTTCATGGCATCAACGATGGCTTTCTTTTTCTTACCCATGGCTTTGCGCAGAGCATCGCTCTCGCCGCGGGTGAAGTCGGCGAGTTGGCGCGACAGGAGCATCACTTGCTCTTGATACACGGTGATGCCGTAGGTATCCTTGAGATACTTCTCCATGCAAGGGATATCATACACAATAGGTGAGCGCCCATGCTTGCGAGCGATGAAGTCGGGAATATAATCCATAGGTCCCGGGCGATAGAGGGCATTCATGGCGATGAGGTCCTCAAACTTGCTCGGCTGCAACTCGCGCAGATATTTCTGCATACCCTGCGACTCAAATTGGAAGGTGCCGATAGTGCGGCCCTGCGAGAACAGTTCGTATGTGGCTTTGTCGTCGATAGGGATATTGTCAATGTCAACTTCTTCGCCCACGCTATTGCGGATATTCGCCAATGCGGTGCGAATAATCGAGAGCGTTTTGAGCCCGAGGAAGTCCATCTTGATAAGCCCGGTTTGCTCAATCACGCTACCTTCATATTGGGTAACGAGCAACTTGCCCTCGTCCTTGTCGTCGGCAGTAGCGACAGGTACCCAGTCGCTCACCGGGTCGCGACAGATAATGACACCGCAGGCATGCACGCCCGTGTTGCGCACATTGCCCTCGAGTTGCTCGGCATATTTCAGCGTCTTTTTGATAGTAGGGTTATTGCCCTCAAGTTCGTTCTTGAACGAGTCGACATATTTGAGGCAGTTGGCGAGAGTAGGCTTGAGTTCCTTGCCATCCTTGGTGGGCATGTGCTGCGGAATGAGCTTGGTGAGGCGGTTGGACTCGGGGATGGACAACTTCTCGACACGCGCCACGTCCTTGATGGCAGATTTAGCAGCCATAGTGCCATATGTGATGATATGGGCTACGTTTGGCTCGCCATATTTCTCGGTAACATATTTCAACACTTTGGCGCGACCATCGTCGTCAAAGTCGACGTCGATATCGGGTAGGGAGATACGGTCGGGGTTCAAGAAACGCTCGAAGAGCAAGTCATACTTCAGCGGGTCGATCTGCGTGATGCCCAGGCAGTAAGCGACCACTGAGCCGGCAGCCGAGCCACGCCCCGGACCAATGCTCACGTCGAGGTCTTCGCGACCGGCGCGAATGAAGTCCTGCACAATGAGGAAGTAGCCCGGGAAGCCCATTGTCTTCATAATGTGCAATTCGAAGTCGATACGCTCGCGGATTTCATCCTTCAACGGCATATCATAGCGCTTGGCTGCGCCGTCATATGCAAGTTTGCGCAGGTAGTCAGCCTCAAATTTTATGCGGTACAGTTTTTCATAACCGCCCAAGTGCTCGATCTTATCCTCGGCTTCCTGCTGCGACAGCACCACATTGCCATGCTCGTCGCGCGTAAATTCGTTGAACAAGTCCTCGTGGGTGAGGCGTTGGCGATACTCCTCCTCAGTGCCGAAGTCCTCGGGGATGGCAAAGTTGGGCATAATAGGCTCGTGGTCGATAGAGTAAATTTCGACCTTGTCCAGTATCTCGTTGGTGTTCTCGAGCGCCTCGGGGATGTCGCTGAACAGTTGCGACATTTCGTCGGTGGTCTTGAGCCACTCCTGCTTGGTGTAGCGCATGCGGTCCTCATCGTTGAGGTCAGCCTTGGTAGAGATACAAATCAAGTGGTCGTGAGCCTCGGCATCCTCTTCGTTGACAAAGTGCGAGTCGTTGGTGGCTATGAGCTTGACATCATACTTGCGGGCAAGTCGTATAATCTCCGGCTCGATCTCTTTTTGCTTTTCATATGTCTCGTGATTGGCATCGGGGACGGTAGCTTTGTGGCGTTGCAATTCGAGATAATAGTCGTCGCCCATGAGGTCTTTCCACCACTTGACCGCCTTGTCGGCGCCGTCGATGTCGCCGCGCATCAGCAGGCGCGGAATTTCACCGCCGAGGCAAGCCGAGGAGATTATCAAGCCCTCGTGTCGCGCGGCAATCGACTCCTTGTCGGTGCGAGGATGGAAGTAAAAGCCCTTGGTCCATGACTCCGAGACGAGTTTGATGAGGTTGTTGTAGCCCACTTTATTCTTGGCGAGGACCACCAAGTGCCTGCCGGTATCGTGCTTGTCGCTACGTTCCTCGTTCGAGCCGTTTGCCACATACATTTCGCAGCCGATGATAGGTATAAACACCTTTGCTTGAGCATCCTTGAGGGCGGATTGCAAGTCCTCGAGGCTCTTGCCCTCGGAGTCATCGGCGCCCGACTCGACCGCCTTGATGCGCTTTTTCAGTTCCTTGACCGTTTTCAGCGCGCCCTTGTTCTTGTCGGCGACGTAGTTGGTAAATTCCTTGATGCCATACATGACGCCATGGTCGGTGAGCGCGATGCCGGGCATGCCGTCGCCTATCGCCTTGTCGACGATACGCGACACCGATGCTTGCCCGTCGAGTAGGGAGTATTGGCTGTGTACGTGGAGATGAACGAATTTGCTCATTTTTAGGCTTGTATAATCAACTCAATTGTTGGCTTGGTTTTGTGCTCAAAGGTACAAAAAATCTATCACGCCCACAACACCGCTTGCCCAAAAAAGTAATCTTATGTCAATAACTTTGTCACAAAGTTATCCGAATGCCCGATTTTACTTAAGATAAAAAATGACCAATTACACATTAATAATATTTGATTAAATTGTGTTGTTATTTAAAATTTTTGTAAATTTGCGGTGCATATCGTTGCCGAACCCGATATGGGCTGGTGGCGGGCGCAGACATATTATAATAAAAGCGTTTACTTCGCTTATTCTTTGCATATAGGAATCTCGCAAATTCATGTCACAGGCAAAGATGTAGCAACGAGTAGATGCCTTTTCGGGTATGATTATATCAGCCGAGAAAGTCGTGAGACTTTCTCGGGTTGAGTCGTCATACGGCGTGAGGCTTCGGCGTTGCTCTTCCTCCTGTGACAGGCAATGCGAGAGCCTCTATATGTGGGAAGAGCAAAAGCAATGGTTCTCACGCTTTTAATTTATCCACTAACGCCAAAGAGGAGAGCCCGCGGCATTGAAATTACAATGAGCAAAGAACAAGAAAACATTGAAAAGATCCGTGCCGCAATCGACGCGGTCTTCAATCCTGAAAAACACAGCATCGAGGAATTCCCAATCGATGAAGAACTCATTAATTTACCCGATGCGACTGACATGGTGCCACTTGTCGATGTTTCCACATTGCCGGAAAACAGCGATATAAAAAGAGCATGTCTTACCTCGCCATGCCTTAATGAGACTATATATAGTCTCGATTGGGGTGTCATTCGCGACTTGTTCGAACGACAAGAGTTAACTTGCAAATTAGTGGTTCAACGCCTTGCGCTCATCGACCTCTTCTACTCTACCAACATGAACCAATTCTCACAGTTCGTTTTGTATGAACTGGCTTGTGCGATTATTGGTTTATCAACCAATGCCAACGGATGTTCTGACAGTGTACTTGCTGCTAAGGCACAAGATTTCGTCAAAAATCCATCGAAACAACACGATATTTATACAAAATTATTCGGTTTGCAGTATGGTTATCAGTTTAAAAATAAGGATAACCCGCTTGAAAAGCGCTCTGCAGTATCAATAATCTCGAAGTATCTTTACTTCTTGCTTGAGGCACAAGGCTGTCAAGTGG
>JBJEDD010000120.1:0-10832 GCA_051871715.1 Muribaculaceae bacterium
ACCGTCACCCTGCGCGAGCGTGACACTATGGAACAAATCCGAGTGAATATCAACGACTTGCACGCTCTCATCCACGACAAGGTGAGCCTCAACTCGTTGTTGCGCAAACTCAAATAACAACCTATCCCCCCCTCTTACCGTTATGAAAAAGAAATTAATCCAACCCTGGGTGATAATCGTCACCGTCTTAGTAGTCATCATAATAGCCTGCGTGGGCTGGGGCATCAGCATGAATAACAAACTGATAACCGAAGCCGAGAAGGTGGAGGCTCAATGGAGCCAGGTGGAGAACCAATTCCAGCGTCGCCTCGACCTTATCCCCAACCTCGTGGAGACTGTCAAGGGCTATGCATCGCATGAGAGCGAGACCCTCGAGAGCCTTACCGCAGCACGCGCCGGGCTCAGCAGCGCCTACAATGAGGCTCAAGCCGTGCAGCAAGCCGGACAACCCGGCGACGATGCCGGCATGCAAGCCTATAGCGATGCTCAGAACCGCCTCAAGGGTGCTCTCAACCTGTATGTGAACGCTGTACACGAGGCTTATCCCGACCTCAAGGCCAACGAACAGTTCCTCAGCCTCCAGACCCAATTGGAAGGCACCGAGAACCGCATCGCCGTTGAGCGTCAGCGCTATATCGAGACCGTGCGCGACTACAATGTGATGGTGCGTCGCTTCCCCGCCTCGCTCATCGCCTCGATGAACGGCTTCGAGACCAAGCCCCAATTCAAGGCTGACGAAGGCGCCGCCACTGCTCCTCAAGTATCTTTCTAAGACGATTTGTAGCCAATGAAACTTACAAAATATATAGTTCTCGGTGTGATTGCGGCGTTGTCTGCCGGCTTTGTGTCGTGCAGCGATGATGACGAAATCAACCTCGAAGACTATCAAGTGTGGCGCCAAGCCAATGACGATTGGGTCAATCGCTTGCGCGATAGTGTTGATGCCGAGGGCAATCGCTACTACGAGGTAGTGGTGCCGGCATGGAACCCCAGCGCCTTTGTGTTGATGCATTTCTTCAACGACCGCAGCGAGACCGCCCAAAACCTTACTCCGCTGTATACCAGCGTGGTAGATGTGATTTATGAGGGTTATACCTGTCTCGGTGAGCAATTTGACTCGTCAAAGGACACCAACAAATATGGTCGCACGGGCATTCAGCGCTTCGGTTGCAACCGCACCATTCAGGGCTGGAGCATCGCTCTGGAGAATATGCACGTGGGCGATACTTGTGAACTCATCGTTCCCTACCAAGTGGCATACGGCTCGGCAACCACGTCGGTGTTGCCGCCGTACACCTCGCTGAGATTTAATATGCGCCTGTACGATATCTATAAATACGAGGGCTCTTCATATTGAGCCTGTAGGCTCCTATGGCAGGTCAGTCGCAGTCGTTACAGCAACAGCAAGCGCTCAAGTTACGCCTGAACCCACAGCAAGTGGCGTTCGGGCGCTTGCTTGAAATGTCGGCACCCGAATTTGAGGACGAGGTGCGTCGCGAGATAGACGAAAATCCCGCCCTCGAGGTTGCCGAGCCGGAAGTTGCCGAGGAGCATGCCGAGGGCGATGATTTCAATGAGACTGCCGAGCAACTGCAGCAAGCCGACTATGGCGATCCCGATGACGCGCCCGAGTGGCGCCAACCAGCCCAAGCCACGAGCGCATATGACCGCTTCAGCAACGATGCCGACGACAGCGCCTCGGGATATGAACGCCTCGAGCAGCAACTCGGCTTGCTCGAAATCTCACCTCGACAACGTGCCATCGCCTCATATATTATAGGTAATATCGACTCCAACGGCTACCTCGCTCGCGACCCTCAGGCAATTGCTGATGACATAGCCATAGGCGCCGGCTTGGACATCGAGCGCCCCGAGGTGGAGCAAGTGATGGACGTTGTCAGGTCGTTGGAGCCCGCCGGCATTTGTGCCCTAAATTTGCGCGACTGCCTGCTGTTGCAACTCGCCCGTATGGACGACTCGCGTCCCGAAGTGGCTGATGCTGTGGTTATTATCCGCGACAGATTTGACCTATTTGCCAAGCGCCGCTTCGACAAGATTATGGAAGCCATGGGTATTTCGCGCGAGAGATTGGATGCCGCGATGGCGGTAATCACCTCGCTGAATCCCAAGCCCGGGTCGCTTCTCGAGAGCGTAGGCTCGGGGGACCGCACCCGCCATATCACCCCCGATTTCATAGTCGATACGCTCCCCGATGGCAGAGTCAACGTCGCGCTGGCATCGGCAACGCCTCAATTGGCGATTGAGCGCTCATTCCTGCCCGGAGCCGTTGCCGGACGTGGCAACGACGAGGCATTCATTCGCGCTCGGCGCGAGGAAGCGTCCTCGTTTATCGATATGGCGCAACGACGTAGCACCACCCTCATGGTTGTCATGGAGGCTATTGTCAATTTGCAACCCGAATTCTTCGCCACATACGACACTGCCGACTTGCGCCCGATGGTCCTGCGCGATGTAGGCGCCGTCACCGGGCTCGACCTCAGCGTTATCTCGCGTGCAACAGCCGGCAAATATATGTCGACCCCATATGGCGTCTTTGCCCTGAAATCGCTTTTCAGCGAGGGACGTGCCGATGGGGTCAACTCGGCGCATGCCATATCTGCAGCAATTGATGACCTTATCAAAAATGAAGACCCCGACAGCCCGCTCAACGATGCCGATATCGTTGATGCACTGGCTGTTAAGGGCATAAAAGTGGCGCGTCGCACCGTCTCGAAGTACCGCGAGCGAGCCGGCATCCCCGTAGCGCGTATGCGCCGCAAATAACTATACTTATCTAATACAACAAAGAGTCGTCAAGAAGGAATGGAATGACGCCGATGTATGTGATGCCATCTTCATCGGTCCACGGCTTTGTATTGCCATCAAGGATGACTATCTTTCTGTAAAAATCTCCTGAATTTTTGAGGGAGAAAGTTTCTTGGGTTCGCTTCTCCTCTTTATCAATATTTAAGGCAGATTGAATATATATCTTACTGTGTCCGGTATTTACAATGAAGTCAATTTCATATTGAGATTGTTTTTTCTTGCCCTCAATAATCTTGGATAGACTCACTACACCGACATCAACACTGTAACCTCGACGAATAAGTTCCACAAATATCATATTTTCCATCAAATGGGATTTCTCTTGTTGACGGAAATTCAGTTTGGCATTTCTTAATCCCAAGTCGATAGCATAGTATTTTTGGATTGTATCAAAGTATTTTTTGCCCTTGATGTCGAAGCGTTTGGCTTTGAGAAAGAGAAATGCGTCTTCCAGGGTATTGATGTAGTTTTTGATAGTGTGGTCCGAGGTGCTGCGTCTCATAATAGAAGAAGCGGCATTTGCGAGATTATGGGTATTAGTAAGCGAGCCCACCGAGGAATACAAAGAGTCGATGAGCGCATCTAATAGCTCATCATCCTTCAATTTATATCTTTCAACGATATCCTTAATATATACGTTCTTATGAAGACCGATAAGGTACTTCTTTTTTTCGATTTCACTATTTTCCAGTACGGCAGATGGCATACCTCCATAGGTTATATATTCCTCGAGAGCATCGGATTTTTCTAATTCAGATATTTGATAAAACTCCTTGAATGACAGAGGAAAAACTCTAATCTCAGAGCCTCTATCGCGGAAATTAGTGACAATATCCGATGATAACATTTTTGAGTTTGATCCTGTTACATAGATGTCAATATTGCTATGAGCCATCAAATCGTTGAGAATATCATAAAAGGTGGTGTAGAGAAGCTCTTTGTCGTGTTCATCAACGATACTCAAATCTAAATCATTATTCTTAACCTTAACAGATAATTGTATCTCGTCGATAAACACATAGTATCTTTTATTGATATCCGACGTTTGTTGGAGGATGAATTTATATAACTCAATAGGGTTTCGATACTTGAGGTGGGCTTGTTTGTCCAATGCCACCTCAATAAAGCACTCCTTTGCCACGCCTTCCCCAAGGAGATAATTCTTATAGAGCGTTGATAATAAGAAAGATTTTCCGCAACGACGTATTCCGGTGATAATCTTTACCTTACCGTTCCATTGCTTGCTCAGTAGTTGTTTAATATAAGATGGTCGTTGAATAATCATATCGTTTCAAATTTAGATTGCACTGCAAAAATAGTCGCCATGGAGACTATTTTTGCAGTGCAAAGATAATACAAAATATCGATATGAACAAATCCGATTTAAAATATTGATTATATTGATTATTAATTGTTAGCATAGTAATTTTAGAACGATATTCGGCTGATTTATATCCTTTGTACTGCAAAAATGGTCGCCATGGCGACTAATTTTGCAGTGAGATTTTTCGGTTGGAGAGTTGGAGGACCGGGATGTTGAGGCGGTGGCATGCTCGGAGGCAGGCGGCGGTGCGCTTGGCGCTGAGCTCGCTGCCTATCAGCACGGTGTCGCAAGGATAAAGGTCGAGGAGGTGGTCGAATGAGCCTCTGAAGCAATTGCCAACGAGCAGATAATCAACGTGCTGCCTTGCGGTGGTGTCGCGGCGTGATACTGTGTGGGGTATGGCTATAGAGTGGGTAGGGGTCGAGAGGATATCGCCCCGGAGGCTCGCTGTGGCACATGAGAAGTCGTCACGGACTAATATGAGGCTGTCGATGCCGCAGATGGCAGCGTAGCCTTCGAGTTGGCGGCTGAGGCGCTCAACCACACCGGCATGCCCGGCGGTCGTCGATGTGTGGATGACAAATGCCCGCTTGCCGTCGCCGACGACGATGGCAGTCGTTGAGGGCTGGCGCGAGATGCGCACATGATGCTCGGGGAGCGCCTGCGTGGGCGTAAACAGCGCTGTGGCGAGGAATGCGCCTGCCATCGCTATGGTGATGTACATGGCTCGTCGTGTGCCGATATTGATGCATATAGCGGCTGATATACAGAAAATTACGAGCGAGATGATAACAGCCGGTGCGAGGTACACTCCGGTGAGTTCGGCTCCCGGGAGCGAGGCAATGAAGGCGCTGCCGCCCTCGGCGAAGTCGGTGATGCCGTCGAGCGCTGAGGCAAGCAATCCGCAAGGGATACCGATGGCGTCGGCGACAATCAGCGCTACGCCGCCGAGCATCCATAGGGGCATCAACAGTGCCACGATGATGTTGGGCGCCAAGAATAGCAGGGGCAGGCGATGGAAATATGCGATGGTGAGGGGTAGGGTGCCGATGATGGCAGCGATGGGCACGGCGAGAGCCGTATTGATATGATAGGAGAGGCGCCGGCGCGGTGATGCGATGGTGAGCGGGCGAGTGAAGGCTATGATGCCACACACAGCGGCTACCGAGAGTTGGAGTCCGGGCGAGAAGATGCTGAATGGCTGGATGGCGCAGATGATTAACAGCGCGACACACAGCGAGTTAAGTGGGTTGCTACGGCTCCCGATAGCGAGGCTGAGCAGGTAGATGCTCGCCATAATCGCGGCGCGAGTCACCGACAAGGGGAAGCCTGTGAAGGCTACATAAAGCCATATGAAGAGGATAGAGAGGAGCAGACGCAACGTGCGTAGGCGTGTGAAAAACCTCAATGGATAGAGCAATATGGTGACTATCAGCATGATAATGCCTACGTGGAAACCACTGAGAGCCAAGGCATGAGCGATGCCCGAGGCGCGGAATTGCTCGCGTAAGGCATCAGGGAGTTCGTCGTCGTAGCCCACAATCATGGCGGCAAGGATGGCAAAGGTCTCATCATCAACGCCCGAGTCGGCAAGGTTGGCGAGGATGTGCTCGCGTCGCTGAGCCATACGTGATGCGAGGTTGTTGCTGTGTCCAAATACCTCAATTTGAGATAGTTGAGCGTATCCGACGACAGAGATACCGCGTTGCAGGTAATAGAGGCGCATATCGGGCTCGCCGGGCAGGTCGGCGTAGGCACGAGCCGGTCGGAGGTCGGCTGAGATGCTGACGCTATCGCCTATGAGTGGCAATTCGCCACCCGGCAGAAGGTATATTTCGGCTCGTATGCCCTGCGGTGCATCAACGAGGAGTCGAACAGACGATGATGACTGCTCAACGGCTACCACTTTGCCTCTTAAGTGGCTGATTTGAGGGGAATTGAGAGATTTAGGGGCATTGAGGACAGCGATGCCCCAGCCGGCGGCGAGGCAGAGAGTGGCGATGCCTGGGAGGTGTAAGCGCTTAATAATCAGCGCTGTGCCTGCGAGGGCGGCAATCAGAGCCATCCAGCCGCCTATGCCGACGCTCCACAACACAATTCCCGCGCCCACACCGAGAGCCGGCGCGAGCGCGGGAATGTTATGGAGCCGAGTATTCACGGCGTGTTAAATGATTAATTCACTACATTGAGGACCACCAAGAGGCTCGACACGCCGATGATTATCCACAGGGCGATTGCGAGCAACAAAGGCTTGATACCCACGGCTTTGAGCATCTTGGGGGTGAGCGACGCACCAATCATAAAGAGGGTTACCACCATACCGCGGCGAGCCACCCAGGTCATAGCGTTGGTAAACCACTCGGGCAGTGCGACATAGGTGTTGATGGTCATCGCGGCGACGAACATAAAGATGAACCATGGAATTGAAATCTTGCCGGTCTTGTCGCGGAAGATAAACATCGTGGCAAGAGCCAAGGGGATAATCCACAGAGCGCGAGTGAGTTTGATAAGCGTAGCGGTCTGTAAGGCGGTTTCGCCATAGATTTCGCCGGCGCCGACCACCGATGATGTGTCATGGATAGCGATGGCAGCCCAGGTGCCGAATTGTGTTTCGGACAGTCCGAAATAGTGTCCGAGGGGCGGGAAGATGAACAGGGCGATGGAGTTTAGGATGAAAATAACACCTAAGGAGACTCCCATTTCGTCGCTATCAGCCTTGACAACCGGACCGACAGCAGCGATGGCGCTACCACCGCAAATGGCTGTACCTGAGGAAATAAGATAGGCGGTCTTGCGGTTGATGTGCATCATATATCCGATGCCCACACCGAGGACCATCACACCCACAACCGACACGATGGTGAAGGTCATGCCATCGGCACCGCTGCGCAGCGACTCCTGCAGGTTCATGCCGAAGCCGAGGCACACCACAGCCACCTGAAGCAGGTACTTTGAGGTTTTTTTGTTAAATGTGGGGAAGGGGTTGGAGAGAGTGAACGCAAACACCAAGCCTATGGCGAGAGCGATAGGAGCCGAGATGTTCATCAAGCCCATTTTCTCCAGAGGCAGGAGGATGAGGGCGATGATGGCTACATAAATTACTTGTGATAGAGTTTTCATTGTCTATGATTAAAGATTGATTATTTATTCCATATATTCCATGCTACAAAAGCCTGAAGGAGAAGCATTTCGAGCCCGTTCTTGGTGATAGCGCCGGCGTCGGCGGCTTTTTTCATAAACAGGGTGATATTGGGGTTGTAGAGCAAGTCGTAGCAGATGTGCTCGCGAGTGAGTGCCTCGTAGGGGATGTCGGGGCACCTGTCTACATTGGGGTACATGCCCAGCGGGGTAGTGTTGACGATGATGAGGTGGTCGGCGATGACTTCCGGAGTAAGGTCGCCATATGTGATGACCCCCTCGCGGTGGGAGCGCGATACCTTGAGGCTGTCGATGCCGAGTTGGTCGAGGGCGTGTGCCACCGCCTTTGATGCGCCTCCGGTGCCGAGGATGAGGGCGCGGCATTTCTTGCCATCGTTCACCATGGGGCGCAGAGAGTCGGCAAATCCGGTGGCGTCGCTATTGTAACCCTTGAGGCTGATGCTGCCGTCGGGTTGGTGGTAAATTTTGATGACGTTCACCGCGCCAATCTCGGCGGCGTGGGGGTCGAGAGCGTCAAGGTAGGGGATAATCTGCTCCTTGTAGGGGATGGTGACATTGAGCCCGGCGAGGTTCTTGCGGGCGGCAATCACCTCGGGGAGACGGTCGATTGTGGGTAATTCAAAGTTGACATATCGAGCGTTGATGCCCTCAGCCTCGAATTTCTCGTTGAAAAATTGTTGAGAAAAAGAGTGCCCGAGGGTGCGTCCGATGAGCCCGTAGAGACGGTCGTAGTGTCCTAAATTTCGGTTAGTGGTCATTGCTTGTAACTATTGGTGAGTGCAAACGTTGTGATAATTGGGTAGTGGTCGCTGAACTTGACGGAGGGGCGCTCCATCCTCAGCGGCTTGAGTGCTCCGCGGTAGAGGGTGTGGTCTATGCGGAAGTAGAAATTGTTGTCGTAGTAAGTAATCATAGGACCGAAGCCCACCTCGGGATACACCTCGTGCATATTGCAGTCGGCAAGGCGGTGCAGGGTGTAGCATCCGGGCACGTCGTTGAAGTCGCCGGTGACGATGACATTGGGGCCGCCGAGGTTGCCCAGGTAGCGGCATAGGCGCTCGGCGTCGTACTCGCGACCTTCGGCGGCACGCTGTATTTTGCTCAGTAACTGCGACTTGACGCTATCCATGCTGTTGGATTTTAACAAGTCGTTGCGGTCGATTGATGTGAGTTCGCTGTATAGCGCCTTGTCGTGGTTGGCGAGGTTGAATGGCTGGAGATGTACGTTGAAGATGGTAATATCCACGCCCTCGACAGTGATGCGCACGGTTGCTATCTCGTTGGAGCCTTTTTTCTTGTATCCGGTGGGAATAACCTTGGCGGGATACTTGGAGAGCACCATCTGAGTGCGCTCGCACAGCAATATATATGGGTACATGCGCGATATAGAGTCGACTTGCGAGGACTTTATCACGGCTTTTATACGCTTGTCGTAGCTAAAACCGCTCGCTTCTTGCAGGCACACGATGTCGGCATTGGTGTTGATGATGAATGACAGGGTGCGGTTGGTGCTGTCGGGGTATATGGAGTCCATCGCCTCGAAGTTGCACACGTTGTAGGATAGCAACTTGATTTTGGGGCAGTCGGCATATTTGCTTTCGGAGGGACCGAACAGCACCAAGGGTGAGAAGTTCCAAATCGCCGGAGCCGAGACAATGACGGCAACCACGGTAAAAAACAGGGCTTTGCGGCACCACAAGGCATCGGCTATCGATATGAGAATTAAGAAGATGAGCCACAGAGGGAAAGTCATCACCATCAAGCAAATGTAGCGATAGGTGGTAGGCGAGTAGTCGCCACCGAAGGCACCTGCAACGGTTCCCACTGCTGCGATAGCCGTGAGCACCATCAAGATTACACGTAGAAGCGTGCGCCATACGTTGCGTTTCGGTTTACTTTTTTTCGCCATTTGCTTGCAGAGTGTGTTGATTGAGAATGTGTTGTTCGTCGGGGCTTAGCGATGAGTATCCCGATTGACGCGCCTTGTCGATGATGGCATCCGCATCAATGTCAATGTGCCGACGGTTGATGATGACGGTAGCAATAATGCCGATGGCGATGCCACCGAGGTGGGCGATAGCACCTCCGGGGTTGTGTCCTTGTAGACCGTATACTATATTGAGTATCAGGAGGATAATTATTGCCATGGAGAGCCGGTTGTGCAGTAGATTGCGACGCATATTGGATGTTGAGCCGATGAGGGCTGTGCACAGGGCGAGGGTCGCTGCCGAGGCACCGGTGAGGGTGGCATTGTCAGCACCTATAACCTTGCAAGCCGCCACGAAGAGCAACCCGCCGGCGATGCCTCCACATATATATATTATAGCGACGCTGATGTGGCTGATGGCTTGCTCGAGCCGCCGCCCGGCAACTATCAGTAGCAATATGTTGGCAATGAAGTGGATAGGGTAGCTGTGGCTGAACATATATGTGAGCAATGCCACCGGCGAGGCATGGCTGTCAAGCCCGAGCACCAGGGTGTCGGCTCCCGCCATCGCTGCCGCAAACACTGCGACATTCAGCGCGGCAATTATCCATGTCACAAAAGCCCGAGGCATAGTGGATTAGAAGAACCAGCGATTTCTGAAAACCCCTTTTTTGCGCCAGTAAAGAATGAGTATCAATCCGGCAATCATGCCACCGAGGTGGGCGAAGTGGGCGACACCATCGCCCATAGAGCCCATGCCGCTGAGCAATTCAATGACGCCATAGCCTATTACCAACCATTTGGCTTTGATGGGGAATAGCATATAAAGGTATATGGGCTGGTTGGGGAAGAACATGCCGAATGCCAACAAAATACCGTAGATGGCGCCCGAGGCACCCACTGTAGAGCCGTTGACCAGGCTGTTGAGGTGCGCGGCATTCGGGTCAACAAATTGGTAATTGTTGATGATATTGTTCCAACCTTCACGCACGATGTAGTCGTATTCTTGCGGCGAGAACATTTGAGCCGCTTGGTGCACCTGTATAGCATTGACGCCCAACTGACACAGGGCTGCAAAGATGCCACAACTGATGTAGAATATCAAGAAGCGCGACGACCCCATCACTTGCTCAATGATTTTGCCGAACATCACCAAGGCAAACATATTGAAAAACAGGTGAGTAAAGTTGCCGTGGATGAACATATACGTTATCAACTGCGCTACGTTGAAGCCCGGTGAGGAGAAGTAGTGCAACGCAGCCCACTTGTAAAGGCTCTGCTCCATACCGGGGATGAGGATACCGGCAAGGAATATCAATATGTTGATAATCAGTAAGTTCTTTGTTACCTGCGGTAGATTAAGCCACTTCATTGTCCATTGGGGTTTTAATGAACTACAAATTTACAACTTTTTCTCCTCACCACCAAATCAACTTTTCCGACACGACAGCGTAATTTTCGAAACACAATACAATATAGCGTTCATAGTCGAAAAAATTCGTACCTTTGCATTTGAAAATCAAGTGCTTCAAATCTGATGACAAAAATAATCGTTCAAAATACTAATATTACAATTATATCTGTTAATGGAGATGA
>JBJEDD010000121.1:0-10788 GCA_051871715.1 Muribaculaceae bacterium
AGCTATAGTATTGGCAAAGCGATATAAGGAAGCTGTCTCTAAACAGCTACCCATAAAGGCTCTTTACCTTTATGGTTCCTACAGCAATGGCAATTATAACGCAGACAGTGATATAGACATAGCGGTTGTCGTGGATAAATTGAGTGACAATTATTTCGACGACACACCATTGTTATGGCGAATTAGGCGCAAAATAAGCAATCTCATTGAGCCTGTGCTCCTCACTGAAGACTCAAAGAACCCACTGTATGCAGATATCATAAAAACCGGTACATTGGTGCAGTGAGGCGAGTATAAAGCGGGGTTCGTCATTAAAGGCGAGGGGTTGGTCAAAAAAGGCGGGAATAGTTTGCTCGCAATAACAAAAAATTATTAACTTTGTAAGCGACTAAACAATCTATACCTGCACGACATGAACATACGCAAAATAACAATAGCGGCAGTCGCAGCGATTGCCTTAAGCGCCGGAGCCACAACTACAGTGACGTGGTCGACCCTCGGCAACAGCGTTATTGATAATAATAATGTGTATGTTCAGCGTTTCAGCATCTACAGCGACACAGCCATCGACGGCATAGCCTTCAACCAGTTTGCACGTCGCATGAGTGTGGTGAACGATGCTGACACCCTCACCGAGATTATCCCCGGCTATTACCGGCTGACATCGGCTCGACTGACACCCGGTGCCACCATTGATATAGATATCGTCACACGGGGCAACCTGCGCAATATATGCTACACGCCCGATGGTGTGCACGCCATTATTAATAATGTTGCAGCGCCCGCGACATTTGTTCGCAAGAATATCACCGAGCGACGCGAGCAGTGGGTGACGCCCGACGGCAAAGATGTGATGCCATACGGCGATTCAATATATGCTCGCCACGCGCGACTGGCACCTGCCGAGCCGGGATTCTACGACATAATACCCTCGCTCAAGCATGTCAACCTGCTCCCCGAGGGCGCTCAAGTGATTAAAGCAATCAGTTATATCGAGAACCCGAGTTTTCAACCGGCAAACGGCTGGCGCGCACATATCAGCGACGGGAATATTACCATCGAAGCGACCGCCGATAATATGCCTATGGCTCGCCGACGCATGGCAACATTGGGCATCAATATAGGCGACACGGTGCCGGTGGCAGTCATTGAGGACTACCCCGATTTCAACTACCGCGGCATCATGATTGACGTGGCGCGCAACTTCCAGAGCGTGGAACAGATGAAGCGCATCATCGACTTAATGGCTCGCTACGGGCTCAATGTACTACACTTCCATATTGCCGACGACGAGGCATGGCGCATTGAGATTAGCGAGTTGCCCGAGTTGACCTCGGTAGGTGCGCGTCGCGGTTACACGACCGATGAGCACGAGTATATGGCTCAATTATTCACCGGAAATGGTGACCCCAACAGCCTTGAGGGCACATCCAACGGCTACTATACTCGAGCCGAATTTGTATCCATCGTGTCATATGCCCATGAGCGCGGCATAGGCATCATCCCCGAGATAGAATCGCCGGGGCATGCCCGCGCCGCAATCAAGGCGATGGAGCGACGCTTCCGCCTCACCGGCGATGACACTTACCGACTTATTGACCCGGAAGACACCTCGGCATACACCTCGGCACAGGCGTTTCACGATAATGTGATGAATCCCGTACTGCCCGGTCCGGCACGACTGATGACCGTCGTTGCTCGCGAGTTGCAAGATATGTACCGCGAGGCGGGCACCGAACTCTTTGCCTTGCACATCGGTGGCGACGAGGTCGCTATGGGAGCATGGCGCGGCAGCCCCATCGCCCGACGATATATGCAGGAGCACGGCATCACCAACGAGCGACTTCTCCACCTCAAATTCGTCACCGAAGTGGTCGATAGCCTGAGCGCCTTGGGCATAAAGGTATCGGGGTGGCAAGAAATCGCCGTAGGACACGATGACACATATAATAATAAGGTGCGCCCGGCAATATACAGCGTGAATTGCTGGAGCACCCTCGGGCGCCAAGGCTCTGTGCCGGCACAGTGTGCCGAGGCGGGCTACCCCACCGTGTTGAGCAATGTCGACCACTTCTACATGGATATGTGCTACACGCCCCACCCCTACGAGCGAGGCTTGTCGTGGGGCGGATATGTCGACCAATACGATGCCCTGCATGGCTATCCCGAGGAATTGTGCCGCGTGGACAGCGCCGCTTATGCCTACGTCATAGGCATCTCGGGGCACTTGTTTGCCGAGACCATCCGTTCGGGCGAGATGCTTGAGACCTTCCTGCTTCCCAAGATGTTAGGGCTTGCCGAGCGCGCCTGGAACAGCGCACCCACCTACAGCGATGCAGCCTTCAATAGCGTTGTGGTAAAGCGCGAAATGCCATATTGGCAGACACACGGCTACAACTACCACATCGAGCAACCCGGCATCGCAGTGATTGACAACAAGATAACAATGAATAGCCAAAGCGGCTGCAGCATACACTACACCACCGACGGTAGCGAACCCACAGCCGACTCGCCACTGTATGTCAAGCCCATTGACGCCTCAGGCATCAGCCATGTGCGAGCCATCGCCGTGGACCATGGGCACCACTCTGTGACATCAATATTGTATATTAAATAAAAAACCAATAATAATTTAATTATGAAAAAGGTTATCTCACTAATCCTCACCATCTTGGCGCTTGCATCACCAACGATGAAAGCCCAAGAGCATGCCTTATTCTTAGGCATACCCATCAATGGAAGGCTCTCGCAGTTCTGCAACAAATTAGTGTCGCAGAAAGGGCTGACAATAGTCGAAAAAGACGAAAGTCGCGGTGTATACACCCTCAGCGGCAAATTTATGAACTACAACAACTGCGAGTTCTATGTATTTGACAACGACAACACCAAGCAGACATATCACGTAGATGTGTATCTGCCTGAACAATCGACATGGCGCGGCATACTCAACCAATACAAGCGCGTGGTGAACGACTATAACACCAATAGTACTTACAAATTTGACGAAGATAAAGCGACTTTCTCATCTCCGTACCGCGAGGGTGGAGGCAACGAGGTAGAGGCTGTGCGCGACGGCAAAGTTGACTATTACACCTATTTTACTTTCAACGGCGGCTTGCTGAAGATACAAATCTCGCGCTATATGCAGGTTAAGTTATCTTTCTACGACGTAGCCAATTACCCCTTTGACGATGATGAAACCGGTGGCGGCACCGGTGACATAGGCGGCACTGGCGGAGGTGGCGGTGGCGGCACCGGCGGCACCGGTGGCACCGGTGGTGGAGGCGGCGCAGTCACACCCGCTCCTACTCCCAGTACAAGCCCCGCAATGACTTTCTTGAACGTGCCTATGCGCGGCAATATCAACGACTTCGCCCAGCAATTAGTGAACCAAAAAGGTTGCACCATTGTCAGCGTCAACGAGAATAGCAATAGTATCAGCATGCGCGGCAAGTTTACCGGTAAGGATTGCGAAATTTATGTTTTCGGCACTCCTCAGACCAAGCAAGTGTGGAAAGTCACCGTCTATCTGCCCGAGCAATCCACATGGCGCTCGATCAAGGCTGAGTATTTGGAGTACAAGTCAAAATTTGATACCAACAACAAATATACACTCACCAATGACTACGACTTTTTCTCCGACCCATACAAAGAGGGTGACGGCAAGGAAGTGGAAGCCATCAAGGCTGACAAATGCTATTACTCGGCATTCTACGATGCCGAGAACGGCAACGTGATGCTCAAGGTCTCGAAGTATATGCAAGTGCAAATTTCCTATGAAGACACCGAAAATTGTGATCTCAATACCCGCGAGAGAAATAACAACAGCGACATTTAACCTCTCCGCGCAATGCATTTAACAAGTTATGGATTAGCGTATTAGTGCTAATCCATAACTTTTATTTTATTTTGTAAAAAAATAATCTTACCTTTGCACTAACAATCTACAAAACACCTTATAACTGTAACCGTAAAACCATAACCAGTAATGTCACAAGACCAAAAGACAGTTGCCAAGCGCAACTACACATTGCCGATTGCGATTATGTTTGCACTCTTCTTCATGATTGCCTTTGTAACCGGCTACCAGAATCCCTTAGGCGAGGTCATCAAAGAGATGACCGGCGGCAACGTTGTATTGTCGCAATTGGGTACCCTCGCCAACTTCATAGCCTATGCCTTTATGGGTTATCCTGCCGGCAAACTCTTGGAAGCCAAGGGTTACCGCTTCACCGCCCTGTGGGCTGTCACCGTGGGCTTCATCGGCGTATTCATCACATACCTCTCAGGATTACTGCCTGTTGACCAGACTACAGCCGTCATTATCTACCTCATCGGTGCATTCGTTGCCGGCTTCTCGATGTGTATGCTCAACACCGTGGTCAACCCCATGCTCAACTCGCTGGGTCGCGACCAGAAACAAGGCAACCAATTGGTACAATTCGGTGGCACTTGCAACTCTCTCGGTGCAACACTGGCTCCTGTCATCGTGTGCGGCCTTATCGGTGGCGCCGCCTCGACAATCTCCTCAGCCAACCCCGTATTCTACATGGCTATGGGCATCTTTGCCGTAGCGTTCATCGTAATATTCTTCAGCAAACTCCCCGAGTCGCCCGATTTGGGCAAGAAGAAAGCCGGCGAGCAACCCCGCGTTGCCGACGCTCTGAAATATCCGCATCTGGTGTGGGGCTTGGTTGCTATCTTCTGCTACGTAGGTATTGAAGTTGGTATCGCCAACTGGACCCTCCAATACCTCACCGGTAGCGCCGAAGCCATCAGCGCCAACAATCCCGGAGTGGGCACCGACCCCAAGGTTGTAGCCACCACCATCGCCGGCACCATCGTGGGTATGTATTGGCTGTTTATGCTCATCGGTCGTCTCACCGGCGGCATCATCGGCGGCAAGGTATCATCGCGCGCCATGCTCATCGCCACTTCGACGGGCGCTATCATCCTCACCGTGGTTGGTATCAATATCGGCAACGACTATCTGCCATTTATTGGCTTTGACAGTTCAAGCCTCTCATTCGGCACCTTCAACGTGCCCACCAGCGCCATCCTCTTTGTATGCTGTGGCTTGTGCACCTCGGTGATGTGGGGCGCTATCTTCAACCTCGCTGTCGAGGGCCTCGGCAAGTACACTGCCATCGCCTCGGGCTTGTTTATGGCTATGGTGTGCGGTGGTGGCATACTTCCCGCTCTCCAGGGCTTGATTGCCAAGACTTCGGTGCTCAGCAGCTTCTGGCTCATCGCCGGGCTCACTGCCTACCTGCTCCTCTATGCATTGGTACTCTCCAAGCCTCGCAAAGCCTAAAAAGAACACTCAACACACATTATTATATATATGGATACCCGGTTAATGAATCACGCAGCGGATAATATCCGCATCTTGGCAGCCTCGATGGTCGAAAAAGCGCGCTCGGGACACCCCGGTGGAGCGATGGGCGGTGCCGACTTTGTCAACGTTCTCTATTCGCGTCACCTCGTCACCGACCCCGACGATCCCACATGGATTGCCCGCGACCGCTTCTTCCTTGACCCCGGGCATATGTCGCCCATGCTCTATGCCGTACTCGCCCTCACCGGCAAGTATACCCTCGACGAATTGCAGCAATTCCGCCAGTGGGGTAGCGTCACTCCCGGTCACCCCGAGGTAGACAAACGCCGCGGCGTGGAGAACACCAGCGGGCCCCTTGGTCAGGGTCATGTAATGGCTGTGGGTGCTGCCATTGCCGAGCGCTTCTTGGTTGAGCGCTTTGGCGAGTCTATCGCCCACAAGACCTATGCGTTCATCTCAGATGGCGGTATCCAAGAAGAAATCTCACAAGGTGCCGGGCGCATAGCCGGCTACCTCGGGCTCTCCAACCTCATCATGTTCTACGACTGCAACGGCGTGCAACTATCCACTGACGTCGATGCCGTCGACACTGAGGACTATGCCGCCAAATATCGCGCATGGGGCTGGAACGTAATCGATATCAACGGCAACGACCCCGAAGCCATCGACAACGCTCTCACCGCCGCTTGCGCCGAGAGCGAGCGCCCCACCCTCATCATCGGTCGCACCGCCATGGGCAAGGGCTGCGTCACTGCCGACGGCTCATCATTCGAGGGCAAATGCTCGACTCACGGGCAGCCCCTGAGCAAGAGTGGTGCCGACTTTGCCGCTACTATCGCCAACCTCGGCGGTAATCCCGACGACCCGTGGCACGTCTTTGACGACGTCAAGGCTCTATACGACGAGCGCAACGCTCAGTTGCGGGGCATAGTCGCCGAGCGTCGCGCAGCCCATGCCGCTTGGGCTGCCGAAAACCCCGACAAACAGGCTCAACTCAACGACTGGATTTGCGGACACCTGCCCGAGATAGACCTCTCAACAATAGAACACAAGCCCGGCATCGCCACCCGCGCCGCCTCGGCTAATGTGCTCTCGTACTTGGCTAAGAATGTGCCCAATATGATAGTCTCATCTGCCGACTTGGCAAATAGCGACAAGACCGACGCCTTCCTCAAAGTGGTAGGAGCCCTCGGTCACCACGACTTTGCCGGTGGCTTCCTCCATGCCGGTGTGAGCGAACTCACCATGGCTGCCATCATGAATGGCATCGCCCTGCACGGCGGTCTCATCGGCGCTTGCGGCACATTCTTCGTATTCTCCGACTATATGAAGCCGGCAGTGCGCATGGCTGCGCTGATGGAATTGCCCGTCAAGTATGTGTGGACTCACGACTCCTTCCGCGTGGGCGAGGACGGACCGACTCACGAACCTATTGAGCACGAAGCCCAGATACGCCTGATGGAGCAAGTACGCAACTTCGAGGGTCGCCCCTCGGTATTGGTACTCCGCCCTGCCGATGCCGCCGAGACCACTGTGTGCTGGGATATGGCAATCCGCAACGATGCCACCCCGACAGCACTCATCCTCTCGCGCCAGGACCTCTGTGACCTACCCTCGTCAAGCGGCAATCGCGCTGCCGATGCCAATGGTGCCCGCCGCGGTGGCTATGCAGTCATCGCCCCGGAGCATGCCGATGTTGTGTTGGTAGCCAACGGCTCGGAGGTATCCTTGCTGTGCGAAGTTGCCGGGCTCCTTGCCGAGCAAGGCATCAGCGCTCGCGTGGTATCTGTGCCTTCAATCGGACTGTTCAACGAGCAAGCCGATGCCTATCGCCGCGATGTTCTTCCCACCGGCGTGCCCCACTTCGGACTCACCGCCGGGCTCCCGTCGACGATACAATCCATCCGTGGCTTCGATGGCGTCGTCTACGGGCTCAGCCGCTTCGGTGCCTCGGCACCCTACAAGGTGCTCGACCAAAAATTCGGCTTCACCGCCGCAAATATCCTCGAACACGTGCTCGCGCAAGTGAAAAAATGACCTCACAAGGGCTGAAATGTTAAAAATTTGGGTCATAGGGCAAAAAAATGCACTTTTGACCAACATTTTTTTGAATTTTTTAGTTCTTATATCAAGAATTGTTTGTAACTTAGCACCCGAAAATATGTACACTCGTAAAGAGACAAAAATAATTTAATAACACAACAATAAACAAACTAATTTTCCTATGAAGAAGATTACTCTACTTGCAGCCGCCTGCGCTCTTCTTGCTGCACCGGCAATGACTGCTCAGGAAACTCAGTACGTTGAAGATGCCAGCCAAGGTCATCTTTTGAACTCAGTTAAGGACAACTGGTTCGTAACTGTACAGGGTGGTGTCAATGTCAACTTTTCTCGTCACGACGTTGCTCGCCAACTCAGCGACCGTTTCTCACCTAATGCCGCAGTTTATGTAGGCAAGTGGTTCACCCCCGTATTCGGTGCTCGCTTAGGCGCTGATCTGCTCTGGCTCAAGGGCATGGGTACCGTGGACGCTGCCGGCTTCTTGCCCGACGAACACCGCACCAACAACTACTACAAGACCAGCCAACTCGCTGTAGGTCCCGCTCTCGACTTGATGGTTAACTTCACCAACTTGTTCTGCGGCTACAAGCCCGGTCGTGTATATAACTTCACCTTCTATGCCGGTGGTGGCGCTTACATGACATTCGACCGTCAGGTTGATGCCAATGGCGACCGCAGCTGGGATGCAGCCGACGGCGTTCTCTCATGGCGTGCCGGTTTCATCAACTCGTTCAACGTAACCAAGGACTTTGCCATCTCTCTCGACTTGCGTGCTACCGCATATGACGGCACTCGCGATGACATCTATGAGACAGGCAACCGTACCTACCTCGACGTGCAGGCTTACCTCGGTCTTACCTGGGCTATCAACAACAAGGCTTGGAACCACCCCATCGTTCCCGTTTGTCCTCCCGAAAAGAACTGCGACGCTGTCGTTGCTCGCCTCTCTACCGCCGATGCTCGTATCGACGAACTTGAGAACTCACTCCGCGAGTGTATGAATCGTCCCGTTGTTGTTGAGACCGTTGAAGAGAAGAGCGCCCTCGCTACTATCTACTATCCCATCAACGTTTATCGCTTGACCAAGGAAGACAACAACGTCCTCGAGGCTATCGCCAGCGTTATGAAGGCTAACCCCGACACCAAGTATGTCCTCACCGGCTGGGCTGATAACTACACCGGTACTCCCGAGTACAACGAAACCCTCCGTCACAACCGTGTTAACGGCGTTTACAACCGCCTCGTGAAGCTCGGCGTGCCCGAATCACAGCTCACCGCCACCATCAACAATGGTAGCCTCTGCGACCTCGGCAGCGACGCTTATGTTGCTCTCGACCGCGCTGTGACCATCGAAGAAGCTGAATAATTCTACTTCAAAGATATCCCAACAAAAGGGTCTGCATCTCGCAGACCCTTTTGTCATTTATATATTACGCTTTATCGCAGTTTTTTATTTCATGGTTGACCGATTTTTTGTACCTTTGCACTAAAATATATACACACAATGGAGAAAATTCAGGTAAATATTAAAGACGTACTCTCGATGGTATCCCTCAATGCCATCGAGTCCCTTAGTGATGAAGCAAAAGACGCTCTGCGCAAGTTGCAAGACGGCACCGGTGCCGGTAACGACTTCCTGGGCTGGGTGAAACTTCCCGGCGAGACCGACAAGGCTCTGCTCGACGACATCAACGCCGCAGCCGCAACTCTCCGCGAGGCTTGCGACGTTGTCGTTTGCATCGGTATCGGTGGTAGTTACCTCGGCGCCAAGGCTGTCATCTCGGCTCTCGGCAACTCGCTCGGCTTGACCAAGCCCGGTTGCCCCGAGGTGCTTTTTGCCGGTCACAATATCGGCGAGGATTACCTCTACGACTTGCAACAATATCTGCAAGGCAAGCGCATCGGCATCATCGTTATTTCCAAGTCGGGTACAACCACCGAGCCCGCTATCGCCTTCCGCCTCCTCAAGGAGCAACTCGAGGCTCAAGTGGGTCGCGCCGAAGCCGGCAAGCGCATCGTCGCTATCACCGATGCCAAGCGTGGCGCCCTGCGCTCCCTGGCTACCACCGAGGGCTACAAGACCTTTGTTATCGCTGACAACGTCGGCGGTCGCTTCTCGGTCCTCACTCCCGTAGGCTTGCTCCCCATCGCCGTCGCCGGATACGACATCAACGCTCTGGTCGAGGGCGCTCGCTTTATGGAGAAAGCAACCCTCTCGGGCACCGACAGCGCTGCATTCACCTATGCCATGACTCGCAACGCTCTCTACCGCGCCGGCAAGAAAATCGAAATCCTCGTCAACTACAATCCTCGCCTCCACTTCGTGTCGGAATGGTGGAAACAACTCTACGGCGAGAGCGAGGGTAAGGACCACCTCGGCATCTTCCCCGCTTCGGTCGACAACTCCACCGACCTCCACTCGATGGGTCAATGGATTCAAGACGGCGAACGCTCGATTTTCGAGACCGTTATCTCGGTCGACAAGGTCAACCACACTGTCGTCATCCCCTCTGACGCCGACAACCTCGACGGCCTCAATTACCTCGCCGGCAAGCGCGTCGACCAGGTGAACAAGATGGCTGAACTCGGCACTCGCATCGCTCACGTCGATGGTGGCGTCCCCAACCTCCAGATTATCCTCCCCGAGGTCAACGAGCAGTATCTCGGTCAACTTATTTACTTCTTTGAAGTGGCTTGCGGCATCAGCGGATATATCCTCGGTGTCAACCCCTTCAACCAACCCGGTGTCGAGGCTTACAAGCGCAATATGTTTGCCCTCCTCGAGAAACCCGGCTACGAAGAAGAAACCGCAGCAATCAAGTCGCGCCTTTGATTGCCCACAATACATCGTTACCATCGCAGCCCGGGCCGATAGGAGTATTCGACTCGGGCTATGGTGGTCTCACTGTATTGAAATCCCTGCAAGAGGCTCTGCCTCAATATGACTATCTATACCTCGGCGACAACGCTCGCGCACCCTACGGCCCGCGTTCGTTCGACTTGGTATACGAATTTACCCTACAGGCGGTGCGCCGCCTCTTCGAGCGCGGCTGCCACCTCGTCATCTTGGCATGTAACACAGCCTCTGCCAAGGCTTTGCGCAGCATTCAGCAACGCGACCTCCCCGGCATCGACCCCGACCGCCGCGTCCTCGGCGTAATTCGCCCCACCGTCGAGGCTGTCGGCAACATCACTCGCAGTGGGCATGTGGGCATCCTCGGCACTGTGGGCACCGTCACTTCGCAGTCCTACGACATCGAAATCGCTCACCTGCATCCCCATATCAAGGTATCGTCGCATGCCTGCCCCATGTGGGTGCCGCTGGTGGAGTGCTGCGAAGCCGATAGCGATGGCGCCAACTACTTCGTCGCCAAGGATTTATCCTTGCT
>JBJEDD010000122.1:0-2742 GCA_051871715.1 Muribaculaceae bacterium
GAGCCAAAATCAATTAATTGGGTGAGTTGCACTCCATCTGCTTCGAAAATACACCCCTTTGAGCCATCTTTAATGGTTAATTCTTTAGCTTTTGCTATTGCCTTATATGCCTCCGGGATGGGGCTGGATATTTCAAAGAGGAACTTGGCTTCCTTACAAGTACATTCATCTATAGAATTTGGGAATGCTACGCTGTTACCGGAGGCTTTAATCAACGCATTAAAGATGAGTACATTCCCATCTGCAACAGACATACTCATTATGCTCTTAGCTACACCAATAGTCTGCTTCATACAAATATCCGGCTCCTGACCATTATAGAAAGGAGCTCCATCTGATATGTTTATGATAATAGGTGCCGGACTGTTAGGCTTATCTTTAATCCACTTACTAATTATTGATTGTGCCAAAACAAAAGCTCCGTTCATATCGGTAACTCCACCTGCAGAAGGGTCTAACCAAATAGGCATTTTATAATCAACATCAATTAACCCTCCGGCGCCATCGGGTTGCTTCTTTTTTACTGTGTCAACCCTAATTGTGTTAGCATCGAGTTCTTTAAGGTAGCCTGATGTTAATACTTTTACTTCGTTATTATATCCGATTACAGAAATAAAACATCGGTTTTTGGGGCTTTCTCCGTCATAGTTCTTTTGAATGATGGTGTCAATTACCCTGTTTACGGCTTTGGTGGCAAAGACTATTTTGGAGTCATTGCCATCATAATCTGATGACATCGAACCGGATTGGTCGACAAGAATGATTAATAAACCCGGAGTTGCTGAACTCCATTGCATTTCATGATGTCCCATATTGAATTATTTTTAAGGTGTATAGTCTTCCTATTATGTTACGCTGCAGAAAAGCAGCCATTAGTGCCCGACTGACACCCTAATTCGGACTTTGTAAATGCAAAAACGTGGGTATCTTACCATTGCTCGTCCCACGTATTGAGGCTCTGGCATATGCCCATCGAAGTAAGACGAACAATGTGCAGAGCCCACGTGTATATGTATACACCAATTGAACTATACCTCTCGGTATAGCAATAATGGATTATAATACATATCCATGAACATCTACCATTGCATCATCCTTGACTTCGATTATGAAACTGCCAGATTTCAATACGTCAAGAACAAAACGTTGATAAACGTCTATCTCAAAATGTCACGGTAAGTAAAAAAACTTACCCTTATGTAACTCCACCCACTGAACCCATTGAGGGCTCTGCTTCGAAGTTGCTCGCAAATTTAAAAATTTTTTTTATAATAAAAGAGTTTTTGTTGGAAAAATTATAAAAATTATAGCAACTATCGTTTAACTATCGTTTGATAGTTAAAATGACAACTATAAGGGAGGATTAGAAGGGCTTGCGGTACTTGGAGTCGGAGGCGTCGTCGAGGATGCTGAGGTAGGAGGTGTAGCGGGAGGAGGCAACGAGGCCGTGGTCGAGGGCGTCGAGGACGGCGCAGCCGGGTTCGTGGGTGTGTGTGCAGTTGCCGAAGCGGCATTGGGCTGAAAGGCGGAAAAGTTCGGGGAAATAGTGAGCGACTTGGTATTTGTCGAAGTCGATGGTGCCGAAGCCGCGGACGCCGGGAGTGTCGATGATGCGTCCGCCACCGGGGAGGTTGTATAGTTCGCTGAACGTGGTGGTGTGCATGCCGGTGTCGTGGACAGCTGAGATTTCGGCTGTGCGGAGGTCGAGCCCGGGGATGAGGCTGTTGATGAGTGTGGACTTGCCCACGCCGGAGTTGCCGGAGAAGAGAGTGATTTTGTCGCGAAGGTACTCGCGGAGGGTGTCGATGCCCTCGCCGGTGACAGCCGAGAGGCGCATCACGGTGTATCCAATTGAGGTGTATAGATATTCAACGGCATCGAGCAGGGCGAGGTCGTTGGGGTCGGTGAGAAGGTCGACTTTGTTGATGACTATGAGTGCGGGGACGTCGTAAGCGCCGGCGGTGGCGAGGAAGCGGTCGATGAATGTGGTGGAAGTGGTGGGGTGTGCCAGGGTGACGACGAGCATGGCGCAGTCGACATTAGCAGCGATGATGTGTGCTTCCTTGGAGAGATTGCTGGCGCGGCGAATGATGTAGTTGCGGCGTGGCGAAATGTCGGTGATGAAGGCAGTGCCATCGGGGGCGGGGGCACCGATGGTGACGTGGTCGCCGACAGCGACGGGATTGGTGGTGCGAATGCCGCGGATGCGGAAATTGCCTTTGATTTTGCAATTTACCTCGGGTGAGCCGTCGTCGGGAGCGACAACGTAGTGCGAGCCGGTGTTGCGGATGACGATGCCCTGCATGGTGGTCAGATGCGCTCGACGTCGGTGGCGCGGAGCCAAGCCGGAGTAGAGCCGTTGAGTCTTACTTTGTAGTAGCGGGGCGAGACGGGGTCGTCGGGAGTGGCGATGGAGTCGATAATCTGCACCTTGGTGCCCTCATGGATGGGAACCACTTTCTCGGTCTGCTTGGGTTGTCGAGGTGAGGAATTGAGCATAGTTGCCGGGGATGTAACGATAGCCTCGCTGTGGTCGTTGATGCGAGCGCGAGCATCGGCGGCGACGATGAGCATGTAAATGACGACGAAGACCAAGATGATGCCACCGAAGAAGCCCACCTTGCGGAGCAAGACGTTGCCCGAGAAGATGTATAGTGCGACGGCGGCACATAGGGCGATGAAAGATAAGAGGGCTATCCACGCCCAGGTGTTGGCTTTGAGGGCACATACCACATCGCGATG
>JBJEDD010000123.1:0-2724 GCA_051871715.1 Muribaculaceae bacterium
ACCTGTAGAGTAGGAGAGGCGGAAATCGAGATTGTCCGAGGGGTTGAAGCGTATATTGGCTCGCGGAGAGAAAATTGGGTTGGAGATGAGTGAGTGTTTATCCATACGAGCGCCAATGAGGAAACCCCAGCGGTCGGTGCGCCACTCGTTTTGCGCATATGCCGAGTAAATTCTTACATATTGACTTACGTCGTGGTCGTAACCGATGGTAACATCGTTGAGGTAATTGTAATTAAACTCCACACCTGCCGTAAACTCGGCGGGCATAAAGATAAGTGTGTCGAAGTTGTGAATATACTGGCCGCCGAGGACACCGACGAAATCTTTGGTTTTACCATATGCGTTTTCGTCCATACCGCTACCATAGTAACTATTGCGACGCGTGTTCTGCATCGAAGCGAAGATAAGCCCGCGGTGAGTACGTTCACGGTTCCATAAGTTGAGGGCGAGGTCGACAGCGTGGATATTGTGGTCGGTCTGTTCGGCAACTAACGTTCTGTGAGGAGGTAGATCGAGTTGGTCACCTCCGCGGCGGTATTCGTGAGTGCCGTGGTATTCAAGAGTGATTTTTGAGAAATCAGAAGTGCGCAAGAAAGAGCGGAAACCAATTGTTTGAGTTTTGAGTTGAGCAATTTCGGTGAAGCCATCGTCATCGTGGTCATAACCATCGCGCACGCGGTTTTGTCCAAACACAAAAATACCGACTTGTTCATTAGGGCTTACAACAGAAGCGTTGAACGTAGTATTGTTGTCCAGCGCATTGCTGATGCCGATTGATGTGATATTGTGGGCGACTTCGGCAGAATTGATTACGGGGTCTTTTGTAATGATGTTGATGGTGCCACCGATAGCCGAAGATCCGAAGAGCGCCGAGCCACCACCACGCATCACTTCGACGCGGTCAATCATATTGGCTGGTATTTGTTCAAGCCCATAGACACCGGTGAGAGCAGAGAAAACCGGGCGAGAATTCATGAGAATTTGCGAGTAGTGTCCGTCGAGACCATTGATGCGAACCTGTGTGAAGCCACAATTTTGGCAGTCGTTCTCGATGCGCACACCCGGTTGGAAGTTAAGGCCATCGGCGAGGCAACAAGCACTCACGAGGTCAAATGTCGGCGCGCCTACAACACTGATTAATGATGAACTATTGCGCCGTTTTACCTCACTCTTGTTACCTGTTACCACGACTTGGTCCAGCAAAAAAGCGTCAGGGTCGAGGCCGAAATTGGTTTCAATAGTTTGGTTCTTGGCAATTTTAATTCGCTTCTTTTGCGTTACAAAACCGACACAAGATGCTTCGATGATGTATTCACCTTCGGGCACATTTCTGAGCGCGTAGTGTCCTGTTGCATCGGTAGTTGTGGCTATGGAAGTGTCGACAAGTCTTACAGTGATAAACGGTAAATGTTCTTGAGTCTCGTTATCAATTACATGCCCCACGATGTGTGCGTCGGTGAGTACTTGTGACGACGCAACAAGGGTCGACAGCATTGCTGTCAACATAAAGAAAAATTTTTTCATTTGTTGTAGTATTATATAATTTGAAATGATGCAGTCGTAAGCACGACCTTAATACAGAAAATCAAACTATATAATAGGGTGGAGCGCGAAGATATGAACTGTATGAAGTTTTAGGGTAGGTCTTGGCTATATATCCCACTTCCAATTCTTGCAATATGAAATAGTGAGGCTCTATAGAGCATACAGTATCACATGCGTCAAAATTAATGATGTTTAGTGAGGAAATGGCTATGGCAGTTTGCTCGCTATGAGGAGCATTGCTGAATGGGTGAGAGTGCCAAATGACACAATTGCCATAATTGTGAGAATGTAGGAATAGGGTGCTACTGGAGTAATAGCAAGCAAGCAACATTACAAAGAACGCTGCAATGAATTTGTGAATGTTTTGCCTATGTTTACCTACAATCGTCATAAATGTGCTGCAAAGGTACTACAAAATTGCCAATAATGAGCAAGCACGCACCAAAATTGCCGAAATTGATTGAAAGTTTGCCCTTTTTTACTTAAATAGCAGAAAAATCGCAAAAAAAGTCGTAACTTTGAACCCAAATTTGTGATTAATGAATATAAGTAAAAGAATTGTCGGTATTGTAGTGCTCTTGATAGTAAGTGCAGTGAGTGGTTTCCAATCCCGGGCACAAGAGCAATTCAGCCGTGAGATACGTCAGATATCCTTTGTTCCCAAGGGACAATGGATAGCCGGCGTGAGCGTTAGTTATTCACAAAGCGACCAAGATAATTACCAATTTTTGATTTTCGAGAACCTCTCGGGCGACACCTATACCTTCAAGGTAAGCCCGATGCTCCTATATTGCTTCAAGGATAACTTGGCAGCCGGCGGACGCTTCTCCTACTCGCGCCAGCGTACACGCTTGTCATCGGCTGATGTCGTCCTTGGTAGCGATACCGAGTACAATGTCGACCACTTGTATTCAATCTCGCACAACTATCACTTCACCACCTTGTTCCGTCAATATATGTCGCTGGGCAGCACCACCCGCTTCGGCTTGGTCAATGAGGTGCAATTGGAATTTGGCGGTGGACAGTCGAAACTTGCCAATGGCACCGGAGACTCGCTTACCGGTACCTACGAGCGCAACTTCTCGATGAATATCGGTGTGGCGCCCGGATTGCTGGTGTTCTTGAATAATTACTCGGCATTGGAGGTGAATGTCGGGGTCTTGGGCTTTAATTATTCCA